>JAJRSN010000007.1 GCA_024278715.1 Calditrichota bacterium | reverse complement strand
ATACATTTGTTCGTGATTTTTTGGAATCAGATGCTATTGATGACGAACTAAATGCTCTGGAAGGAAAGGAAATCAATAATTCATTGAAGAATTATCAGTCCAAAGATGTAATTTTTCACCTTCCTTATGAATACTATTTTAGTGATAATCCTATTGCACAAAAATTCAAGAAAGCAATAAAAGGAAAAATTGAAATCAAAGAATTTGATCGGGTTTGGTTCAATAGCGGATATTATGCAATTGTCAGTATGGATGGCGATGATACAGGAAAATTATTTAATATTTTAACCGATAAAGATCAAAAAATACGTCTTTCCGCCGCTATTGCCGCATATTCTGAAAAGTCTCAGGAACTTTTAAAAGATGAAACAACCCGAGTAAAAGGACAATTGATTTATTCCGGCGGCGAAGACACTTTATTTATAATACACCCGAAATATGTTTTAGAAACAATTAAAAGTTTTTCCGATATGTTTAATAAGCTATTAGGAAAAGTGATAATTAATAACTGTAATTTATCCGTTTCGGCGGGAGTTTATATTTGTCCCCATAAACATCCTTTAAAGTTGGCGCTTAAAGGCGCAAATGAAATGTTGGATAAAGCAAAGAACGCTCCTGGAAAGAATACAGTTTATTTAAAATTGGTTAAGGGCGTTGGCGATGTGAATGAAACATATTTCAAAGTCAAACCCGAAAATGACAGCTATTGCATTACTCATTTTACGGAATTGTTAAAAGCTTATAAAAATCAAAACATTCCCCGTAGTTTTGTTTATAAATTATTAACGGATTATATAGTATTTTCGGAAATTTTGGAAGATAAAGAAGAATTATATGACTACGTAAAAGAAGTATTTTCCAAGACAAGAACACAAAATCTTGAATTCCATCCGACTCTAAAAAAGCTGATCGAACACTCTTGCTTCAAGGAGAAAAACGGAAAACTCAATTACAAACAATTAATTCAACGACTTTATTTAGCCCGCTTTTTAACCGGAGGAGAATAAAATATGAACCCAAAACAAACATTCCTTGCTAAGCCTTTTGATGTTCTTTTTTTCAGAGATAATAAAGCGTTTGATTTTGGCGAATGGTACAGCGAAGGTATATTCCCTCCGTATCCTTCCACATTTCAAGGGTTAATCCGTACGAATATTCTAATGCAAAACAAGATGATAGACAATCAAGGTAAATTAAAGAACCATAATGAAGCCGAAAAATTGGTTGGCAATGATTTGCAATTTCCTTTTGAAATTGAAGGACCTTTTGTATCTTATGATAATCAACTTTATTTCCCGACGCCTAAAGATATTATTCAAGTCAACAAAACAAAAGCCAAACAATCGCAATTAAGTTCTGTAACTATGCAAAGCGATGTCGGATTGGATTTATTTTATTCGGACCACAGTGTCAAAGAAAAATTTCTTCATTTTTCTCAGTCATTGTTATGTATGGATTTATTTAACGAATATCGCAGAAACGGAGAAATTAAAGATATTTCCCGGGAAGGTCCTTATGAGTTTGAACAACGCGTCGGAATAAAACTGGATTTGGATTGTATTCCACCCCAAAAGAAAAATGAAGAAGGTCATTATTATATGACTCACTTTATTCGAATGCATCATAACGGAAGTCTGTTTTTCTCAATATCGGGAAACGGGCAATTTGATTTTCATAACCAGTATGGTCGTCTTGGATCCGAAGGACGCGGCGTTTACTTTGAGAAAACGGGAAATCTTTTAAGCAAAATTAAGTTGGAAAATAAATTTTATGAAGAACTTGCAAAAAACAGAAAATTTAAGATAATTCTTTTAACCCACGGAATCTTTAAATATGGCTGGCTGCCATTCAAAAAAGCGGATAATAACATAATCGAAGCGGATTTTGCCGATAAAAAAATACTATTAAAACTTATTTTTGCCGCTAATGACATGCCTTTAAGAATTAGCGGTTACAGCCAACTTAAACAAAAAAAAGCAGGATATGGCAAAGCAGGAAGAGGATATGCCGTTAAAAAACAAGTAATAGCCGTGCCTGCCGGGTCCGTTTTTTATTTTGATATTCCATCACAAAACATAGACGAAGCAATATTAGCCGATTGGTTAAAAGCATTGGACGTCTCCAAAATTGAAAATGGAAAATATTCGTCCATGGGTTATAATCAAATCGCAATTGGCAAAATAAAATAAATGGAGGGGTTATGATTAAAGGCAAGGTTTTTATGGCATACACCTACAGTCCGCTGCATGCGGGAATCGGACAAACAACCGGCTTGGTTGATTTACCCATAGAACGGGAAAAACATACCGGTTATCCCTGCGTGTATGCGACGGGACTAAAAGGAAGCCTGAGGTCTTTCTGGAAGCAAAAATATAATAATGACAATGAGAACTTAGAAAAAATATTCGGCAAAGAAGACGCCTCCTCCGGAGCAGGAGGTTTAATTTTCACGGATCTAAAAATCTTACTTTTTCCTGTTCGAGCCAGCGAAGGAACTTTTAAATGGGTTACCTGTCAACGTATCCTTGATCGTTTTGTACAGGATTATAAAATTGCCACTAATGATACTTATACTCTTCCTGTACTTCAAAAATTAAAGGCATTGGAAACCGTACCGAGTGATATAGAAAATTGCCTGTTATTGGAAGATTTTATTTTTGAAAAGGAAATTTCGGATACTCGTCAAAATGAAAGCGGTAATTTTCTAATAAGCGAAATTCCGCAAAAAAATGTATTTTTAATTGATAATGATTTATTCGATTACTTTGTTTCGCACGCTACTCAAATTATTGCGCGGAATAAGCTGAAAAAAAATAAAATCAGCGATAATTTATGGTACGAAGAAGCCCTGCCCTCCGATACTTTGCTTTATTCTTTTGTAAAACCTTCTATTGCCGGAGAAGAAGATCGGCTTGGACATTTTCTCACAAACCTTAATAATCAAATCATTCAGGTCGGAGGCGGAGAAACGGTGGGATACGGGATAGTTAAACTCCTGTTTTTAGACAAAAAAAAGGAGGAAACATTGTGAGCGTACAAAAACGAGATATCATTGTGGCAAAACAAGCCCGTGAAGAATTAAAAAAACTATTGGAAGATAAGGATTATAGGGATGAAAAAAACCAACAATATTTAAAAGAAGATTTCATCCATTTCTTAAACGGATTACCGGTTTTTATCTCACAAAACGGTTTGTTGCAGGCTATGTCTTTTATTTCGGATAAGAAAAAGAAATTGCTTTACTCTTTTGAGAATCATTTAAATATTAAAAATCTGGTTGATACTATTATCGATTTGAACAATTTAAAAGAGTACGTAATTCTGCAAACCAGAGCTGTCGAATTTTCCGTTTGGTTAAAGCAAATAGCCAATGCTTTGTACAAAAATCCTGCTTCACAATAATTTTTAATGCGGAGATCAAAATGCATCACACAAAAAATTTACATTTAAAATTTAAAAATAAATACCCCAATTTGGGGTTATTTTATCATAAATTTACTCCGCCGTTCAAATCCGACGACAAAGAGTCAAAAAAGAAATTCCTTCAAGAATTTAGCAAAATTCCCGTGAATTTAGAAAGTCTGCAAAAAAGAATATATACGCTTAAAGAATTTGCTCATGCAAGCATTACCATGGAAAACGAATCCCCCTTTTTATGCGGCAGCGGTTACACAAATACCACAGAATGGGGATTAAGTTTTGATCACACCAGCGGAGTGCCGTATTTACCGGGAAGCTCATTTAAAGGTGTGCTCCTCTCTTATCTTGAGTTCTGCCAAGAAAACCAGAAACCCGTGGAATGCTGGCGAGGCGGCGATTCCGTTAAGCTGCCCGATTCACAGGATGAATGGACAAAAGAAGAAATTTTGGGAGTTTTCGGGTATCAGGAATCGTCCGAAAATATAAACGGCAAAAATATTTATGAGAGCGATGTAAAAAGTACGGGAAGAATAATTTTTTTTGACGTTTATCCCACACAATTTAAAGGCTTTAATCTGAATGTTATTACGCCTCATTTCGGAAAATATTATGCTAATCCTAAAGAAAATCCACCGGCGGATATTTACCTGCCCAAACCTACTTATTTCCTAACCATTAAACCCGGATCGCAATTCAAATTTATGTTTCGATTCCGCGGCGGAAAGGAAGACCATAAATTAAAAGAAAAACTGTTGCGTTTAATTGAAGAAGCGGGGAATAATTACGGTTTTGGCGCTAAAACTTCCGGCGGGTACGGATACTTTAGAAAAGTTAAATCCGATTGATCTTAGGTTAGATTCATAAAATATTTTCACACTAAACAGGTTCTTGTAAATAAAACTGTTTTGAATTGAATACTTGTAATTTTAAAGAAAAATAATTGTAATGTTGTTGAGGGTGTTAAATAAAAAATCTTAATATGGAAAAACTAAAAAATATTCATTTTAACATCTACCAATTTGACTTGTGTTTTACGGCACCGGCTAAGTTCTGTTTTAGCCATGCCCGCAGTGTTTATCAACTTTTATGCAACGCTTTGCGGGTGCATCCGCTTGTTTACGGTTTGATCCCTTACCCGGTAGAAAGCGGTAAAATTTTTTATAAAGAAAATCAGCCTTATCGTTTCTATCTGACTACCGTGGGTAACAGAGACGCCGAATTGTGCAGAATTGTCGCCGGGCTTACGGATTTTGAAAATTGGGCAAAACCACTAAGTTCATTCCGAAACAGAATTATTCTCGAAAATATTAAACAGCTCGATTTTCCGGATTGGATTCAGGAAGCCGAACAATTAAAAGGAATACATGATTTAACTCTTCAGTTTGTAACCCCGTTGCGTATTCGGCGCGAAACCAAAAAAGGCTATTTCGATGCGGGTTATTTTAATCCGGAAACATTCTTAATACGTTTGTACAAACATTTGTCCGGATTGACGGAATTTTGTTTTGTGAATGAGAAAAAAGAAAACGGAATTACTTTTCCACCGCTGCCGGCGGTTAAATTAATTAGCAATCGTCTGGTTTGGCTCGATATACCCGGAAAACCGGCTTTAGGCGGCGCGCTGGGCAAGATTGATATTAAAGGAGATTTCGGAGATTGGATCATTCCTCTGATCCTGGGGCAATATCTGCATTGCGGCAAAAACACTTCCTTCGGCTTGGGGCGCTATCTGATCGTTCAAAGCAAAGACCGGCGTAATCTGTCGTTCACTCCCTCTTTTACTCTATCAGATTATATTTACGATCAACAGAATTTTTTGAGCGCCTTTCAAAATGTAAAAGAAAACAACGGAATGCCCGGAACGGACGACCAATCCATTGATGATTTTTCCGTCAATCTCTATGAAAATCTTGCATCTCTTATTCGGACAATGAAAAATAATTCTTATCGTTCGGAGCCGCTTTTAGGAATCATTGTCAATAAAGAAGAAAATCCGCGAGCCCTGGCTATTCCTACGGTAAAAGACCGCATTGCGCAAAGAGCGACCGTAAATAAAATTTACGACTCGGTTGAACAAATTCTGGAAGACTGTTCCTATGCCTATCGCAAAGGATTTTCGCGCTATCAGGCGAGGCGCGCTTTGGAAATAGCATATAAAGAAGGTTATCGTTATGTGCTGGAAGCGGATATTGACGATTTTTTTGATACCGTGGACTGGAATATTCTGTTTTCTAAGTTAGAAGCGCTTTTCCCCCATGAAAAATTTGTGGACTGGATAAAAGACTGGGTAAGGCAAAGCGTGCTTTTTGAAACATATAAAATCAATCGAAGTCAGGGGCTGCCGCAGGGAGCGGTTATTTCGCCGTTGCTGGCTAATTTATATCTGGATGAATTTGACGAAGCTATCCGAAAAGAAGGATTCCGCTTAATTCGTTACGCCGATGATTTTGTCGTGGTCTGCAAAACCAGACAAAAAGCCGAACAAGCCCTTTGTCTGGTAAAGAAAAAATTGGGCGAGTTGGCTTTAAGTTTAAATAAGGAAAAAACAAATATTACTCACTTTGACCGCGGTTTTCGCTATCTGGGATTCTTGTTTTGCCGTTCGGTTTCGCTGGAAGTTCCTAAAGATAAAAAGCGTCAAATTAACGAAGATGTTTCGACGGATTGGGGAAAAAACATAGCCCCCTATAGCTGGTTGGCTGCTTTGCGAGAAAAGACGTTAAAAACAATAATTCATCCCGAAAAACGCAGCTACCGGCTTGCCGAATTACATGTAAACAATATTGAAGCGGAAATTAAGCGCATAGTCTATATCACCCAGCCAAAACAAAAGGTAAGCGTAAAAAAAATGCAGCTTATTATTTCCGAATGGCGTGAGGATGAAAATGCATTTATAAAAGTGAAAGTTTTTCCCCTTAAGCAAATTAAAAGTCTTGTTATAATCGGACGCAGCCGTTTTAGCGTTCCCGCTTTGCTGTCCTGCGCTCAAAATGATATTCCGGTGTATTTTTGCCGCAGAAACGGCGAACTTATTACAGCATCTTTGCCCTTGGCTGACGGAGAATTGTGGCGCAACGGTCTGCTACAAATGAACCGAAACGAACAAGAAGATTTTGTTCTGAATTTTTCCAAAAGAATTGTTCGAGCTAAAATACAAAATTGCCGCAGCGTATTAAGACGGCGGCTATCCGACCAGAGCGGCGAAGAATTTTTGCGTTTAAAAACATACATGGATTCCTGCGAAAATAAGACATCCGTTGACAGCTTGCGAGGTATTGAAGGTAAAGCTGCCGCAGATTATTTTAAAATGTTCGCCTCATTGGTGGATGAACAATGGGAATTTAAACGCCGGCAAAAACACCCGGCGCCGGACGCGGTTAACGCTTTGTTGTCTTTCGGTTACACTCTTTTGTACCATCATATCACAACTGTTTTATATACCGTAGGATTGAATCCTGTTATAGGTATTTATCACAAAACATCCGAGCGATATTTTGCACTTGCAGCAGATTTACAGGAAGAGTTTCGTTTTATTGTAGATACTCTTGTTTTAACAATGCTTAACGAAAAAATGGTAAAAGAGGAAGATTTTTTAAGCGGCAGGCGTGTATTGTTTAAAGACGATTTCAGAAAACGCTATATTGTCTTTTTTGAGAAGAAAATATCATCTGAATTTACTTATTATGGCGACGGTCAAAAATACAGTTACCACGGTTTTTTTGAAAAACAGGCTGAAAAATTAAAACAATATATCAAAGGAAATACGGCAGACTACGAGCCGTTAACAATCAGGTGAATTTATGCTTTTTGTAATTAGTTACGATATAGAAGACGATAGATCGCGCAGCCATATAGCTTCCATTTTGTCCGGTTATGGTCAAAGAGTGCAAAAATCGGTTTTTGAATGTGAACTTGACAAAAAATTATACGACGAACTGATAAAACGCTTGCAAAAACGTTTAAAAAACGGTAATATACGCATATATCAAATTTGCGCGGTCTGCCGCAGGCAGGCTAAAGGTTTGGGCGACGTTCTTATTGTAGATCCTCCGGCGGGCTTTTGGGTTGGTTAAATGCGCGGATCTTTTTTAGCGGGCGGAAATTAAGGGTAAAGATGCGTATAATTATAAGAATATCATGTAGTTAAATTCAAAAGAGGTTCGCGCAAATTTGTAATTACAAAAAAAACAGGGGGGTGTAAGTACAAAAAAATATGAAAAAAGACATAAAACGCAGCAGAGCGCAAAAAATAGCGCAGGTTGGCGCAAACGTTTATTTAGCCCTTGCCTGGCATGCGATTGCGGGGATGCGGTTCTAAAAAATGACCCTCAGAGGGGATTGAGACTCAGCTTCAGCCAACCCATAAGCAAAAACTACATTGTGTTCTAAAAAATGACCCTCAGAGGGGATTGAGACTTCTACAGTGATTGCGTCCCATAATTGGGCTAAAGTTCTAAAAAATGACCCTCAGAGGGGATTGAGACAAAATGGTTGAGATTGGAAGAATAGTTTAATATTCCTGTTCTAAAAAATGACCCTCAGAGGGGATTGAGACCTT
>JAJRSN010000104.1 GCA_024278715.1 Calditrichota bacterium | reverse complement strand
GATGGCTGGTATATTAGGATTAAAAATAGGAATGACCCAAATTTTCGATAATGACGGTCTGTTGGTGCCTGTAACTGTAATAAAGGCGGGTCCGTGTTACGTGACTCAGATAAAAACCGAAGAACACGACGGCTACAATGCTGTTCAACTGGCTTTTTATGACGCTAAAGAAAAACGGGTTACAAAACCGCTGCTGGGACATTTCAAAAAAGCGGGCGTCAATCCAAAACGCTATTTGGTTGAATTCGATTTCGGAAAAGACCATGGTTTAAAAATTGGCGACGAACTTAAAGCGGATGTTTTGCAGGCAGGAACGCAGGTAACCATTTCGGGTGTTACCAAAGGAAAAGGTTTTCAGGGCGTGGTCAGAAGGCATCATTTTAGCGGCGGACCCAAAACGCACGGACAATCCGATCGTTTGCGCGCGCCCGGTTCAATCGGGCAGAGTTCCTATCCTTCCCGCGTGTTTAAGGGAATAAAAATGGGCGGCAGAATGGGCGGCAAACGCAAGACCGTTATTCATGTAAAAGTTGTAAAAGTAGATCCTGAAAACAATCTGCTCTTTTTGAAAGGAGCGGTTCCGGGCGCTCGGAATTCTTTGGTAGAGATAAGAACTAAATAAGCGAAAACAGGTGCATTATGAAGGTAAATGTTTACGGAATAGACGGTCAAAAGACCGATGCAGAAGTTGAGTTAGACGATAAAGTATTCGGAATAGTGCCGAATGATCATGTGCTTTGGCTGGATGTAAAAGCCATTATGGCTAAGCGTCGTCAGGGAACGCATGCAACAAAAAGCCGTTCCCAGGTTTCCGGCGGAGGTCGCAAGCCCTTCCGTCAAAAAGGAACCGGTCGTGCGCGTCAGGGAACCATCAGAGCCCCGCAGTATGTTGGCGGCGGGCGTGTGTTTGGTCCCAAACCCAGAGATTACAGTTTAAAGATTAATAAAAAAGTCAGAAAATTAGCGCGGCGTTCGGCTCTTTCGTACAAGGTAAAGGAAAACAAGCTGATCGTTATTCAGGATTTCAATTACGAAAAGCCTTCGACAAAGAATATGATTAATCTGTTAAAGAATTTTAATTTAGACGATAAAAAGGTTTTATTGTGCACGGCTGAGCATTCGCCGATGCTCGTAAAATCCGCATCGAATTTGTACAATGTTGAAATACGCGAATCGATCGCTTTTTCCACCTACGATGTGTTAAAAGCGGATACGATTTTGCTTCAGGAAAGCGCCTTGAAAAAAGTTAATGAGGTATTGTCCAAATGAAAGAGAAACAAATTTTATTTCAACCGGTATTTACCGAAAAGATGGCACGGTTGCAGGACGAGCAAAATAAATATGCTTTTAAAGTAAATTTAAAAGCAAACAAAATCGAAATTAAGAAAGCCGTTGAAAAAAAATTCAATGTTAAGGTCAAATCAGTGCGCACCATGGTGGTGTATGGTAAAAAACGCCATCAGTTCACAAAAGCCGGTCGTTTTGAAGGGCGTCGTCCGACATGGAAAAAAGCAATAGTGACCTTGCAAGAAGGAAATCAAATTGACCTATTTACTAACGCATAATATGCTGGTGGAGTAGTCTGATGGGAATCAAAACATTTAAGCCAAAAACACCGACATTACGATTTAAAACGGTAAGTGATTTTGCGGAAATAACAACCGATACGCCGTATAAACCCTTGTTGGCGCCTCTGAAGAAATCCGGAGGTCGGAATAATCGTGGTCGAGTAACTTCTCGTCATCGTGGCGGGGGACACAAACGGCAGTATCGTATTATCGATTTTAAGCGTGATAAACGCGGTATTCCGGCAGTAGTGGAAACTATTGAATACGATCCGAATCGTACGGCAAGGATAGCTCTTGTAAAATACGCTGACGGCGAACGTCGTTACATTTTAGCCCCGGATGGTTTAAAGGTTGGCGATCAGATAATCGCCGGCGACGAAGCCGAAATTCGGGTAGGTAACGCCCTGCCGCTGGAAAAGATACCGGTGGGTCTTACCATTCACGCCATCGAGATGCGCGAACGAAAAGGCGCGCAGTTGGTTCGTAGTGCGGGAACATCGGCGCAATTGGCGGCTAAAGAAGGCAAGTGGGCTTTAATTAAGCTTCCTTCCGGCGAAATGCGCAAAGTTCACGCCCGTTGTTACGCCACCATCGGTCAGGTTTCCAATATCGATCACATGAACATTTCGATTGGCAAAGCCGGTCGTTCACGTTGGTTGGGTCGCAGACCGCACGTTCGCGGCGTTGCAATGAACCCCATTGATCACCCGATGGGCGGCGGCGAAGGTAAAACTTCGGGCGGACGTCATCCGTGTTCACCGTGGGGACAATTGGCAAAAGGTTTTAAAACTCGTAAGAAAAATAAAAAATCGGATGCTTTTGTTGTAAAGCGTCGTAAATAATGGAGAGAGTTTACTAATGGCAAGATCAGTTAAAAAAGGTCCTTATATTGATCAAAGCTTGATGAAAAAGATTCAAAAGCTTAATAAAGAAGGAAAGAAAGTTGTTGTAAAGACCTGGGCTCGGCGGAGTATAATTCCACCTGATTTTGTCGGGCATACAATAGCCGTCCATAATGGGCACAAATTTGTCCCCGTTTACATTAGTGAAAATATGGTTGGGCATAAACTTGGTGAATTTGCTCCAACGCGTACTTTTAGAGGACATGGTGGGAAATTAGCGGAAAGAATGAGCCGCGTTAGATAAAGATGGAGTATATGATGGAAGCTGTTGCAAAAACCAAGTATATTCGGGTTTCGCCGCGTAAAATGAGGCAGGTTTTGCAGTTGGTGAAAGGTAAAAACGTGGAAGAAGCGCTAGATATTCTTCATTTTACCAATAAAAGTTCTGCAGAACCGATTGCCAAAACAATAAAGTCGGCATTTGCAAATCTTGGAAATAAGGAAGAGGGTAAGCGCCTTGATATGCGTGAAGTTTATGTGAAAAACGCTTTTGTGGATGGCGGACCTACTTTAAAACGGTTTCGTCCCATGTCTATGGGTCGCGCCGGTAAAATTAGAAAGCGTACTTCCCATTTAACCATAGTGGTTGAACATTCGAGTTAATCGAAAAAAAGAGGAGATTTGGTTTGGGACAAAAGACTAATCCGATTGGTTTACGCCTGGGAATCGTAAAGTCATGGAACAGCAGTTGGTTTGATGAAAAGAGTTTTGCGGATAAACTGCACGAAGATTTACGCATCAGACGGTATGTTAGAAATCGTCTCAGCAAAGCCGCTGTTTCCAAAATAGAAATAGAACGCACGGCAA
This sequence comes from Calditrichota bacterium, assembly GCA_024278715.1. GTDB lineage: Bacteria > Calditrichota > Calditrichia > Calditrichales > Calditrichaceae > Caldithrix. Next base: position 17,624 of record JAJRSN010000104.1, on the reverse strand, counting down.
AGCGGGTATTGATTACTATCCATACGGCTCGTCCCGGAATTGTAATCGGTAAAAAGGGACAGGAAGTCGATAAATTAAGGGAAGAATTACGCGCTTTAACCAAAAAAGAGATTCAAATTAATATTAACGAGATAAAGAAACCGGAATTAGACGCTTATCTGGTAGCGGAGAACATTGCCCGCCAAATCGAAGGCAAAGTAAGCTGGCGCCGGGCAATGAAAAAGGCAATAACTTCGGCGATGAGATTAGGGGCTGAAGGAATAAAGATTATGTGCGCCGGACGTCTCGGTGGTGCAGAAATGGCGCGTTCCGAAATGTATAAAGACGGAAGAATCCCTTTGCACACGCTCCGTGCGGATGTGGATTACGCCAATTATACTGCCGTGACCACCTACGGTACCATCGGGATTAAGATCTGGATTTTTCACGGTGAAGTAATAGGCAAGGTATTTTAGCACAGTTTAGGAGTTGATCTCATGTTAATGCCCAAAAGAGTAAAATATCGCAAACAGCAAAGAGGTCGGATGAAGGGCAATGCACAGTCCGGTCATTATATTGCGTTTGGCAAATACGGTTTAAAAGCATTGGAACCGGCTTGGATTACCAGCAGACAAATAGAGGCGGCGCGTATTGCCATTACACGTCACGTACGCCGCGGCGGAAAAGTGTGGATCAGAATTTTCCCCGATAAACCGGTTACCAAAAAGCCTGCCGAAACCAGAATGGGAAAAGGTAAAGGCTCTCCGGAATATTGGGTAGCGGTTGTAAGACCGGGGCGCATTCTTTTTGAATTGGAAGGCGTACCTTTTGAACTGGCAAAAGAAGCAATGCGTTTAGCGTCTCATAAACTGCCCATTAAAACAAAATTTGTGGTTAGCGAATAGGTGGAGTGTGAGCGATGAAGAGCAAAGAAGATTTAAAGGGCTTGAGTTTGGAAGAATTACGTGAAAAGTTGGCTGAAGCAAAAGAAGAATATGAGAATTTGATGCTGCAGAAAGCGACTCATGAAATATCGAATCCAATGCGTATCAGAACTGTGCGTAGAGAAATAGCCAGGATAAAAACTTTTATCAGACAACATGAATTGGGAATTATTCAACAAAAGTAGCGGGTAAACTATGAAAAGACAACGTGGTTTGCGAAAAGTTCGTATTGGAACTGTCGTTAGCAACAAAATGTACAAAACGATAACTGTAGCGGTAGAGCGAAAATATAAACACCCTATCTACGGAAAATTCGTTACGAAGACGGTGAAATTTAAAGCGCATGACGAGAAGAATGAATGTTCTGAAGGTGATGTTGTTAGAATTATGGAGACCAGGCCGCTCAGTAAAACCAAACGCTGGCGCCTTGTTGAAATTATTGAAAAAGTGAAATAAGGAAGCTGAAAATGGTACAAGAATATACTAAACTCAACGTTGCAGATAATTCGGGTGCTCAAAAGGTCATGTGCATTCGCATTCTCGGGAGCTCTGGTAAAAAATACGGTACCATTGGTGATATTATTGTAGTCTCCGTAAAAAGCGCCATCCCTGGCGGAGCTGTTAAAAAAGGCGATGTCACCAAAGCCGTTATTGTTCGGACTAAAAAAGAAATCCGTCGTCCCGACGGAACTTATATTCGCTTTGATGATAATGCGGCTGTTCTTCTGGACAATCAGTTGGAGCCGAGAGGAACGCGTATTTTTGGTCCGGTAGCCCGTGAATTGCGTGAAAAGCAATTTATGAAAATTGTTTCGTTAGCACCTGAAGTATTGTAAAATTAGACGGGAATAGGTAAAATGAAAATTCGTAAAGGCGATACGGTAAAGATCATAACCGGTTCTTACAAAGACAAAGGGAAAATCGGTAAGGTTTTAAAAGTTTTCCCTGATAAAGATCGTATTATTGTTGAGGGTGTTAATTTGGTTAAACGCCACATGCGACCGAGTCAAAAAAATCCGCAGGGTGGTATTATTGAAAAAGAGGCGCCGATTCACGTATCCAACGTATTGTATTATTCAACAAAGTTTAATACCACCACACGGATCGGTTTTAAATATTTAGATGATGGAACAAAAGTTCGGTATTGTAAGAATCCTGATTGTCAGGGCGAAATTATTCCTGATAATGAATAGCTGTTGATGGAGTAGAAAAATGGCAGAGTATTATCCAAGATTATTAGAGAAATATCAAAAAGAAGTGGTTCCGCATTTGCAGAAGAAATTCGGATACAAAAATATTCACGAAGTTCCAAAACTTCTGAAGATTAATATCAATGCCGGGGTCGGTGAAGCCACACAGGATCCGAAAGCTCTTGAGGGCGCGATAAAAGATTTGGCGGTGATCTCCGGTCAAAAGCCCATCGTTACTTCGGCGCGGAAATCGATTTCCAATTTTAAGCTGCGCCAGGGAATGAAAATCGGTTGTAAGGTTACCCTGCGCAAATGGCGGATGTGGGAATTTCTGGATCGCTTTATTTCGGTAGCGGTGCCAAGAATCCGTGACTTTCGCGGCTTTTCGGATAAATCTTTCGACGGACGCGGAAACTATTCGTTAGGAATCCGCGAGCAAATTATTTTCCCGGAAATCAATGTGGATATTATTGATAAAATCAGGGGATTTGATATTACCTTTGTTACCTCTGCTAAAACCGATGAAGAGGGATATGAATTGTTAAAAGAATTGGGATTTCCATTCAGGAAAAAATAATCACAAACGGTGAGGTGAGCTTTGGCACGTAAAGCACTAATTGTAAAACAAAGACGTACACAAAAATTCAAGGTTAGAGAATATCATCGTTGTCGTCGATGTGGCCGTCCCCGCGGCTATTTAAGAAAGTTTGGATTATGTAGAATCTGTTTTCGTGAATTAGCCCTTCAGGGCGAAATACCCGGCGTAACCAAGGCGAGCTGGTAGTTGGAAAGGAGACTTAATCGATGTCAATGACAGATCCAATTGCAGATTATTTAACTCGCATTCGGAATGCCCTGCACGCAAGACAAAAATATGTGGATATTCCTGCGTCTAATATCAAACGCAAAATGTCGCGCATCCTTTGGGAGCAGGGATTTATTAAAAAATACATCGTAATTGATGATGGCAAGCAGGGGATTATCAGAATTTGGCTTAAATATGACGAATTTGGTAATCCGGTTCTTACTCATCTGGAAAGAGTGAGCAAACCCGGTCGCCGCATTTATGTGGATGTTGATAATCTTCCGCGGGTAATGAATAATTTAGGCATTGCAATTGTAACAACGCCGCGAGGTGTAATTACAGCCAGAGAAGCCCGCCGGCAAAAAGTTGGCGGCGAAGTGTTATGTTATATCTGGTAATGAATAGGAGAAGATAAAGTGTCACGTATCGGAAAATTACCAGTTCCAATCCCGGAAAAGGTGACTATCGATCTGCGGGAAAATAATTTCATGGTTGTCAAAGGTCCTAAAGGTCAACTGCAACGGCAATTACATCCTAAAATGAATATCGAAGTTAAGGATAAAGAGATTGTTGTTACAAGACAGGACGATTCCAAGTTCAGCAGATCGCTTCACGGATTGACCAGACAGCTTATTGCAAACATGATCGAAGGCGTGTCCAACGGTTTTAGCAAAAAGCTGCAGATCATCGGTGTGGGGTATAAAGCTGAAATGAGAGGTAAACAGTTAATTTTGACTATTGGATATTCGCATCCAATCGTGTTTTCTGTGCCGGATTTCATTACAATCAGCACACCCAGTCCCACGGAAATTGTTGTGTCCGGGATCGATAAGGAACTTGTTGGCCTGGTGGCTGCCAAAATTCGCAGCTTCCGCAAACCTGAGCCTTATAAAGGCAAAGGAATTCGTTATGAAAATGAATATGTCCGTCGTAAAGCAGGTAAGGCTGCAGGTAAATAAAGAATAGGGTGATGGCAATGGCAAAGAAGATTAAAAGAAGAAAAAAGAAAATCGTAGGGACAACCGAACGCCCGCGTCTGGTTGTTTACCGAAGCAATAAATATCTGCATGCCCAATTGGTTGACGATTCTCGGCAAAAAGTTTTAATGGGCATGTTTGATAAAAGCAAAATGGCACGCGAAGCGCTTAAAGACGCAAAAACAAAAACCGAAAAATCGCATATTTTGGGCAAAATATTTGCCGAACAGGCGAAAAAATTGAAGATCACTAAAATCGTTTTCGACCGAAATGGCTATCATTATCATGGTCGCGTAAAATCCTTTGCCGATGGCGCAAGAGAAGGTGGATTGGATTTTTAAAAATAGGAGAAAGCTGTGGTTGAACGTATCAATCCAAGTGAAATTGAACTGAAAGAAAAAGTAATTCATATCAATCGGGTGGCTAAGGTATTAAAAGGCGGTCGTCGTTTCTCCTTTAATGCCGTCGTTGTGGTCGGCGATGGTAAGGGAGTTGTCGGATTAGGTCTTGGCAAAGCTAACGAGGTGATTAACGCCATTGCTAAAGGAACCGAACAGGCTAAAAAGAATTTGGTGCGGGTCTCCGTAATAAACGGCACAATACCTCATCCGATTAAAAGCAAGTATGGCGCCGCTTATGTTGTGCTAAAGCCGGCTTCACCCGGTACCGGCGTTATCGCCGGAGGTCCTGTCCGCGCAATTTGCGAAGCCGCGGGCATCACCGATATTCTGTCCAAATCGATCGGCTCGGCAAACGTGCACAACGTAAGTAAAGCCACTTTTAAGGCATTGAGCGAAATGCGCAGCGCCGAAAACGTGGCTAAAAAAAGAGGAATTTCTCTCAAAAAGGTATTCCGCGGATAACAATAATTTTTGCAGGGAATGGTAATTATGGCTAAGAAGACTAAAGAAAAAAAGATCAAGATTACACAGGTCAGAAGCGTTATTGGTCGTCCGGAAAATCAGCGCTTAACGGTAAAAGCTTTGGGATTAAAAAGAATTAACCATAGTGTAGAGCATACGGCAACTCCTCAAATTAAGGGAATGGTGAATAAAGTACGCCACTTAGTTAAAGTGGAAGAGCTTTAAGAAAGGAAAGTTGGACGATGAATCTAAGTCAATTACGACCGGCAAAAGGGGCAACGAGAAAGAAAAAACGCATCGGACGAGGCGAAGGCTCTGGCTGGGGCGTTACCGCCGGAAGAGGAAATAAAGGATATGGTTCCAGAGCCGGTTCCAAGCACCGCGCCTGGTTTGAAGGCGGTCAGATGCCTTTGCAAAGACGCCTGCCAAAATTTGGTTTTAGAAATCCCGATAAAATCGTTTATCAGGTTGTTAACATCGGCGATTTAAGCCGTCTCGAAAATCTGGATACCATTACTAAAGAAGATCTTTTAAAAAACGGCTTGATCCGGAAAAAGAACATTCCGGTTAAATTGTTGGGCGACGGCGAAATAGAGCGTAAAATTAATATTCAGGTTGATGCGGCAAGTAAGACCGCCAAAGAAAAAATCGAAAAAGTTGGAGGCGTAGTTACTTTAACATGATGCTGGAAACCTTTCGCAATGTCTTTAAGATTGGGGATCTGAGAAGAAAAATCCTGTTTACTTTGCTGATCCTCGGCTTGGAAAGAGTCGGTACTCACATCGTAACGCCGGGCATTGATACGGCTGTTTTGGCAGAGGGATTTCGCAACCTGCAAAACACCCTGTTTGGCTTGTACGATCTATTCGCCGGAGGCGCCTTTAGAAAGGCGGCTATTTTCGGCTTGGGAATTATGCCCTATATCTCGGCTTCGATTATCATTCAGTTATTGGGAGCTGTAATTCCGTATTTTCAAAAATTACAGAAAGAAGGCGAAGAAGGTCGTAAAAAGATTATGCAGTACACCCGCTACGGTACGCTTTTTATCTCCGCAATGCAGGCTTTCGGCGTTGCCATCTTTTTACAAAGCATTCAGTTGCCCGACGGACGTCTGGCTGTGCCGAATCCGGGACTCAGCTTCCAGTTGTTGACCATGGTCTCCATGACTTCGGGAACAATGCTGATTATGTGGCTCGGCGAATTGATCGATCAGCACGGCATCGGAAACGGTATCTCATTAATCATCTTCATCGGTATTATTGCACGATTTCCGGCGGCGATTATGGAAGAATATCAGCAATTTTCAATCGGGCAGCGCGGACTTTTGGCTGAAGTGATGCTGATTGCTCTGGCTTTAGCAGTTATCTACTTTATCGTGCTCTTAACACAGGGTACCCGTAAAATTCCCGTGCAATACGCCAAACGGGTTGTCGGTCGCAAAGTTTACGGCGGTGTTAACACCCATTTTCCGCTTAAGGTTAATACCGCGGGAGTTATGCCCATTATCTTTGCTCAGGCGATAATGTTTGTTCCTTCGACACTGTTGACCTTTTTGCCCGAAAACGATATCTTTCTTTCTTTGCAACGCCTGTTCTCTATGGATTCGTGGTTTTACTGGATTGTTTACGGAATTATGATTGTATTCTTCACCTATTTTTACACGGCAATCGCTTTGAATCCCGTGGAAGTTGCGGAGAATTTAAAGAAACAGGGCGGCTTTATCCCCGGCGTTCGCCCGGGAAAAAAGACCCAGGAATTTTTGGACAACATTTTAACGCGGATCACTTTGCCTGCTTCTGTCTTTTTAGCGATTGTGGCGATCATTCCCGCGATGTTGGCTAAGTTTGCCAAAATTCCCTACAGCCTTGCCTCGTTTTACGGAGGCACGGGGTTGTTGATTATCGTTGGCGTTGCTCTGGATTTCTTACAACAGGTCGAATCGCACTTGTTCATGCGTCATTATGACGGATTTATGAAATCGGGAAAAGTGCGCGGCAGACGCGGCTAAAAAAGTATGGTTTACATCAAAACCGATCGGCAAATTGCCGAAATTCGTAAAAGTAATGAAATTGTCGCAGAAGCTTTATCGTTCATTGAAAAATTTATGGAACCCGGTATCGAAACCCGAATACTCGACCGGGAAATCGAAAATTTTATTTTGAAAAAAAAGGCAAAGCCGGCTTTTAAAGGACTTTACGGTTTTCCGGCAGCCACCTGCATTTCGGTCAACGACGTGGTTGTTCACGGGATACCCGACAAGAGAAAATTAAAAGACGGGGACATTGTGGGCATCGACATCGGAGTTGAACTGAACGGGTACTACGGAGACGGAGCAAAAACTTTTTTGATAGGGAATGTGGAACCTAAAGTGGTAAAGCTTTGTAAAGTAACGGAAGAAAGCCTTTATAAAGGAATCGAAAAGTGCCTTATCGGGAATCGGGTCGGGGATATTTCTGCGGCAATTCAGGAACATGTTGAGAAACACGGCTATTCGGTGGTGCGTGAATTTGTGGGACACGGTGTGGGTATTAAACCGCACGAAGACCCGCAGGTTCCGAATTACGGACAAAGAGGTAAAGGGATGCGTTTAAAGCGCGGAATGGTGCTTGCGATAGAGCCCATGATCAATATGGGTACGCATGAAGTTTATGTCATGGATGATAAGTGGACAGTGAGAACGGCGGACGGATTGCCCTCCGCGCATTATGAACACTCGGTGGCAATTTTAGATGACGGTCCGATTATTTTATCAAAAATAAATTAGGAGATTGGGTCTTGGCTAAAAAGCAAGAAGCAATTAGAGTTGACGGAGTTATTAAGGAAACGCTGCCCAATGCCTCGTTTATTGTTGAATTGGAGAACGGACATGAAGTTCTGGCATATATTTCCGGTAAGATGCGGATGCATTTTATTAAAATTTTGCCCGGCGATAAAGTCAGTTTGGAATTATCTCCTTATGATCTGACTCGGGGAAGAATAGTATATAGATATAAATGAAAAGGGAAAGCGATGAAAGTTAGAGCCTCGGTAAAGAAAATTTGCGATGGTTGCAAAATTGTTCGTCGTAAAGGAGTTGTTCGTGTTATTTGTAGCAAGAACCCTAAACATAAACAACGTCAAGGTTAATAGGATATAGGAGGCAGTTTTGGCTCGTATTGCAGGTGTTGATTTACCCAAAAATAAGCGCGTAGTCATTGGTTTAATGTACATTTACGGTATCGGAAGATCTTCCGCTCAGAAAATTCTGTCGGACGCGGGAGTTGACGAAAATATCCGCGTTAAAGACCTTTCGGAAGATGAAGTCCGGAAAATCCGTACGATTATTCAGAATGATTACAAGGTAGAGGGTGCGTTAAAAGCTGAAATAAATATGAATATTAAGCGGTTAATGGATATTAACTGTTATCGTGGGATGCGTCATTATCGTGGTTTACCGGTCAGAGGTCAACGCACCAAAACCAATGCGCGTACGCGAAAAGGTCGTAAACGTGTTGTGGGTGCGAAAAAGAAGAAATAAAGTGAAATTGGGGAGATAAAAATTGGCATCACCAAAAAGAAGCAGAAGACAAAAAAAGAAAGTCCGTGTTGAGCCACACGGTAAAGCCCATATAAAAGCGACATTTAATAATACTGTCATATCGATTACAGATATTTACGGTAATGTAATTTCATGGGCGTCGGCAGGTGTAGTGGGATTTAAAGGTTCTCGAAAAAGCACCCCGTTTGCAGCGCAGGTTGCGGCTGAAAATGCGGCAAAACAAGCAATGGAGATGGGTTTACAAAGTGTGGATGTCGAAGTAAAGGGGCCCGGATCGGGAAGGGAAGCCGCCATAAAGTCGTTGCAGGCGGCGGGATTGAATATTCTTTCGATCCGCGATGTAACCCCTATCCCGCATAACGGGTGCAGACCACCGAAGAAAAGACGCGTTTAACGTTAATGGAGATGGTAAATGGCAAGATATAATGGACCAAAAGGTAAAATCGTACGAAAATTTGGCGAAAATATTTTCGGAAACCCGAAATTCGACCGATTGTTGGCTAAAAAGCCTTACCCGCCCGGACAACACGGAATGAAAAGACGGAAACTGAGCGATTACGCCTTGCAGCTTAAGGAAAAACAAAAGTTGAAATACATGTACGGACTTCTGGAAAAACAATTCCGCCGTTTTTTCCTTAAAGCGGAACGCATGAAAGGCGTGACCGGTGAAAACCTATTGCAGCTTTTGGAAAGCCGTCTCGATAACACGGTTTACAGGCTGGGTTTTGCGCTTACCCGCGATCAAGCACGGCAAATAGTTTTACACCGTCACATCATGGTGAACGGAAGAGTTGTGAATATTCCTTCGTACATCTTAAAGCCCGGAGATATTATTCAGGTGCGCGATAAAAGCAGAAGGCTTTCCATGTTTCATGAATCATTGAAGCGGGTGGATGCCGATCGTATGCTGCCCTGGCTTGAGCTTGATAAAGCGGGCATGACGGGCAAATTCCTCGATCGTCCTAAACGCGAGGATATTCCTGTAAATGTTCAGGAAAGTATGATTGTAGAATTGTATTCAAAATAATAAAACAATATTTAAAAGATAAGGTGGTTATGAGCTTATCTAATTTACAAATGCCGGAAAAAATAGAAGTTGACGACGCAACTTTTAGTAACACCTTCGGACGTTTTATCGTCCAGCCTTTGGAAAAAGGTTATGGCGTTACACTCGGCAACATGATGCGTCGTGTTTTGCTCTCTTCATTGGAGGGAGCCGCTATTACATCGATCAAAATCGACAATATTCAGCATGAATTCTCTACCATTCAAGGGGTCTATGAAGATCTGCCGGAAATGATTCTTAATTTAAAACAATTGCGTTTAAAGTTGCTTAATAAGTATCCGGAAAGATTAACGCTTCATCTAAAAGGACCCATGGAATTTAGCGGAAAAATAATTCAGGAGAACTCCACGGATCTGGAAATACTCAATCCAGATCTGCACATCGCTTCTTTAAACGAAGAGGCGGATTTTACCATGGAATTGTATTTCGGAAAAGGTCGCGGATACGTTATTGCTGCGGAAAACAAATCGCCGGATATGCCCCTTGGCGTTATTCCCATCGATTCCGTTTTTTCTCCCATATTAAATGTGAAATTTACGGTGGAGAATACCCGCGTCGGTCAACGAACGGATTTTGAAAAATTGATCCTGGATATCACTACAGACGGAAGCATTACTCCCGATGACGCCTTAACCCAGGCTGCAAAAATTATTAAAGAACATTTGCAGATTTTTATCAATTTCGATATCGAAAGCCAGGAAGAAGAAAAACAGGAAATTGACGAAGAAACTCTGCGTATCCGTAAGTTGCTTAAAATGAGTGTGGAAGAATTGGAGCTCTCCGTTCGTTCGCATAACTGTCTGAAAGCGGCAAATATCAAAACCATCGGGGATCTTGTGCGCCGCGACGAACAGGAAATGCTAAAATTCAAAAACTTTGGTCGTAAATCCTTAACGGAGTTGGGCAAAATCCTTGAGGAACGGGGTTTACAATTCGGAATGGATGTCGATAAATATCTAAAACCTGAAGAGAGTAAAAAGTAGCTTAGAATAGGGATTTAAAGATGCGACACAGGAAAAAAGGAAATCATTTAGGCAGAACCGCGAGCCATAAAAAGGCTTTAATGAAAAATTTAGCTGCGCAGGTGATAGAACATAAAGAAATCCGAACCACGCTTGCCAAGGCAAAAGAATTACGGCATTATGTGGAACGGTTGATTACCTACGGTAAAAAAGGGTCTCTTCATCATCGCCGTTTAGCCTTCAGGCTTTTGCAGGATAAAAGAGCAGTTACTACTCTTTTCGATGAGATCGCTCCTATTTACGAAGATCGTAACGGAGGTTACACCAGAATCATTAAATTGGGAAATCGCAAAGGCGATAACGCGCTGATCTCAATTTTTCAACTGGTAGGTTTCGAAAAAGTACAGACTAAAGCGGATAAAAAGAAAAAGAAAAAACATACTGAAACTCCTGCGCCGGAAAAGTCGAAAGAACCGGAAGTTAAGGCTGAAGAACCTAAGAAAAAAACGGAAGCTAAGGAAGAGCCCGCTAAAGAACCTGCAGAAAATAAGCCTGAAACCAAAGCTAAATCTTCCGAAGAAAAGCAGGAAAATTCTCCTGAACAAAAATCTGCCGACAAAAAAGAGTAAAAAAAGAATCAGCTTTAAAGAAAAGCCGTTTCCGTCTGGGAACGGTTTTTTTTTCTCAGCTTACTTACGTTCATGCTTGCATTAAGTTGATCACTTCTATATATTTAATTTTATTAAATATATAGAGTTTATTTCTATGTTTCGGATTGTTTTTTGCATTTTATTTATTTCGTTTTCAATGCTGTTTGCTCAACATCGTGGTTTGTGGATAGTGAGGAACACCTTAAACACCCGCGAAGACCTACGATTGCTCGAGGAAATCGATCAGGCGGTTAACTTAACCGATATTTATCTGCAGGTCAGAGCTTTGGGTAAAAATGTCTATCGACTGTCCGACAATCCTGCTAACAACGGCAATTCCGTTTCATTGGCGGAAATCGTAAATTTTTGCCGTCAAAATAATATCCGCGTTCACGCCTGGATAAACACGCTTTATATCTGGTCTGACGTAAAAAAGCCCGCGAATTTTAATCATCCCTATTTAATCGATCAAAATCATCTGATGACCGACGACAAAGACAATTTAATATCGTTAAAGAAATTAAAAAAAATCGGCATCGAGGGTTACTTTGTGGATCCGGATGCTTCGATTAACATGAGCGGAATAAAACGGTTGATAAAATCTTTATTGACAAGCTATGAAATAGACGGCGTTCATCTTGATTATACCCGTTATCCGCCGATACCCGTAAGTTATTCCGAACATCTTAGAGCTAAATTCATGCGCGACTATTATGTCGATCCTGCAAAGGTGTCGCAGCTTTTAGCAGGCACCGCAGATATGAGATACAGATATGTGATGGATGAATACGGAAAATTTTTACAAAAAAATCTTTCGCAATTTGTGGGCGAACTTTACCGCTACGTTAAAGAAGTTGATCCCGAAGCCGTGGTTTCGGCGGCTGTTAAACCCGATTGGCAAGAGGCGAAAAATATCTATTTTCAGGACTGGCTCGAATGGCTAAAAACCGAAAAAAGCGATAATATTATAATAATGAATTATACGCCCGATTATAAAGAATTTAAGAAAAATCTAAAAATGGCGAAATCATTAAAATACGACGATCGAATTATATGCGGAATAGGAGCCTATTATCTAAACAAGTATGAATTGAGTATGAGAATAAGAGACGTTGAAAAAGAGAAACTAAACGGATATTGTCTTTTTTCGTTTACGACAATTAAAGAACAACCGGATATTTTACAACTTATCACCAAAAGAAAATCGGGCAGGTAAGAAATTAATTTGGAAAGCAACAGATAATGGGACAAATTATATCCATCTCAAGTCAAAAAGGCGGAGTCGGAAAAACAACCACAGCGGTAAATCTCGGTACAAGTCTTGCCATTTTTAACAAATCGGTATTACTTGTCGATCTTGACCCACAGGGAAGCATTGGAATTAGTTTTCATTTGGAGGATTATCATATTAAATTTGGCTTGTATGAAGTAATGGTTAAAAATATGCCTTTAACCGGGACAATTATTAACAGCGGTCTGGACAATTTGGATTTAATACCGACAAATATCCGATCCGAGGATCAGGAGATTGAGCTGTACAGCAAAGCGTTAAAGTTAGACCTTTTAAAAACTATTATTAATCCGGTCAAAAAAATTTACGATTATATTATTATCGATTGTCCCCCAAACTTAGGTTCCATGACCTTAAACGGTCTGGTGGCGGCTGATTCCGTGATTATTCCCGTGGTTTCGGAATATTATGCTCTAAAGGCGCTGGGTAAATTTTTAAATACCCTTAAGAGCATTAGTAAAAAATATAACAGGCAATTGAAAATCGGCGGAATTTTAATTACAATGTTCGATAGGAGAATAAAGAAACAAAAGGAAATTGTCGAGTATTTAAGAATGACATTTAAAAATCTTGTCTTCGAAACAATAATTCCGAGAAACTCGAAAGTAGCGGAAGCTCCTTCGGTGGGAAAACCGGTGATATTACACGCCATCCATTCGGAAGGAGCCGTAAGATATCTTAAATTAGCGGAAGAAATAATGAGCAAAAAAATTGAGAATAAACTCTAAGAAAGGATGGGACCGTGGAGAGATATTATAAGCGAACAGATGATATCGATCAAAAAATCCATTCTGTTAAATTGCCCTATTTAGCATGGAAAGTCTTGTTTTTGGTTGATGAAAAACAGAGTATTTCAGATTTAAAAGCATATTTGGAAGAAGAAGAGAGCGCAATTGAAAACGCTCTGAAAAATTTGGAAAAAGAAGGATTGATTTTGACTCTGGAAGCCGAAGAACCCGCAGAGGCGCTTTCCGAAGAAGAACCCCCCGTACAGGAAGAAACGAAAATCGAAGAAGCGGCGGAAGAAATAAAAGAGGAAACCCCGGAAGAAGAACCGGAAACCGGAATTCCCGAAATTTTTGCAGAGCCGGAAAACGAAGGCGAAAAAGAAGCGGAAATCGAAGATTTTGATATTTCGGAACTATCGAGTCAGCTTGAAAATCGGGAAGTTGAAACGGAGCCGGAAGAAAAAACGGAAAAAGAAGAACAAGCCGAAGCGGCTGAACCGGAGATTGAGATAGAACTTCCCGAAGCAAGAGAACAGGATGAAGGCGTTAAATTCGATCTTGAACTGGATAAGCCGGAGCAGTTAACAGAAGAGATCGCGGAAGAGCCGCCCGCAGTAAAAGAAAAAACGGGCGAAAAGACGATTCTGGTGATCGACGATAGTATTGTTATCCGTAAAATGGTTGAGCTTGCCCTTGAAGAGGAAAACTACAGTCTGGAAACGGCGGTTACGGGTAAAGACGGATTAAAAGCCCTTGATGACGTAAAGCCGGATTTGATTATTCTGGATTTGATGCTGCCCGATATTAACGGCATCGATTTGCTTAAAACCATTAAGGCTTCTCTCGGAATTCCGGTCATTATGCTTTCGGGTAAAGATTCTCCTCAAATGATTGAAAAGGCAAAAGCCGAAGGAGCCGATGCATTTCTGCCAAAACCCTTTCGCGACGAAGAGCTGGTTCAGAATATCAAAAAGTTATTAAACGAATAAAAAGTGGTAAATTATGGAAACTGAAACACGCGTTTCTCTGGTTAACCTTTTAGAACAGTTATTTGCGATTGAAATTAAATACATCAGAGAAGTACTGCCCTTGCCCAAAGTGACAAGATTGCCTAATGTTGATCCGCAGTTTGTCGGTGTTTTTAATTTGCGGGGAAAAATTATTTCTTTAATCGATGTTTGTCCGATTTTGGGACTGGGCGCTCAAAAACTATTGCCGGATTACTTTGTGGTAGCGTGCGAAGTTAACGGTAAATCCGCCGGATTGTTAGCCGAAAGAGTAATGGAAATGCGCTCTTTGGAAACCGATCAGATGCAAATACCGGGCAGCGACTTGCAGCCGGACCTTTTGCCTTATGTTTCGGCGATGTACGAAGACGGAAAATACGGCTCGGTTTACGTTTTGGATTTACCGTCTCTTTTTGAATCGAACGCTCTGAATAAATATCGGTTTGAATAACGGACGCTTTTAAAGGCGGTGCTTAAAAAGTTTTAATTGGCGAGGTCCCTATGAAAACAGGTGTCAAATCTCTTTACTACAAAATCAGTGTTGCTCTTTTTGTCATACTGCTTGCGAGTTCGATTCTGGCAACAATCTGGCAAAAAAATAAAGAATTGGATCAGCTTATTATTAATAAAACCCCTCAACTTTCTTTGATAGCTCACGCTCTGGTTGAACGTCTTCCTGTGGATTCTTTGATTCGGCAGGAAAAGGATCAGAATTTTTATGAAAAACTGAAGTTGAGAATTAGTAATTTCAAAAAAGAATTTAAGATACCCATTCGCGTAAAGCTGAGGATTGTCCGTTTAAAAGACACGGTATCCGAAATTATTTTCGATGAAAGCGGAAAAGAAGCTGTGGGTAAACCTTTCGATTTATGGCTGGAAATGAAAGAAGCGTACAAAACCGACCGCGAAACAGGGCATTTTGAAAAAAGAAACGACAGGTATTTGTATTCGCTTATTTATCCGATTAAAAAAAATCAAAATATGACGGATGTTCTGGTTATTGTGGAAGAAGACCTGAACCCCCAAAGATCGTCCGTAATCAAAATATTTTACACGCACGGTCTCGCCCTTTTGATAATTTTTATTTTGCTGGAAATTATTCTGTTCTTTCTGATGCGTCCTTTGGATTTATCTCTTCTTTATTTAAAAGAGAACTTACAAAGATTAAAAGAAGGGAAAACGGTCTTAAAGCCGGAGTTTAACGTTCGGTATCTTGGCGATGAAGTTTCCCTGCTGGAAGAAACATCCAAGCGGATAACGCAGGTGGAAGAGACGCGTTTAAGCCGGGAGGAAGAGCAGAAACAGATCAAGGAATTCCTGCGAATCGTTACCGCCGCTGCGGAAGGCGATTTTACAATTCAGGCAAACGTAACGGCGGACGCTCTGGGCGCACTTTCCGACTCGTTCAATTTAATGATCAGCGATCTGAGCGCTTTAATACGTGATGTTAAAAAGGCGGCTTCGCAGGTTGCCAGTTCCACCGAAGGCATATTGGATAATATTGAAGAGATGGCGAAGGGAGCCGCGGAACAGGCGGTTCAGACCGAGAAAATCAGCCATTCCGCCAAAGAGATGAACGAATTGTTTTTGGAAACAAACGAAAGCGCGCAAAAAGCGGCGGAAGCGGCGCGCGAAGCGCGGGATGTGGCGGAGAGAGGCAGCGAAGTGGTTAAACGGGCGATTCAGGGAATGCACAATATCCGAAACGCCGTGCGCGAAACCATGAAGCAGGTTCGCTTTTTGGATGAAAATTCCGCCCGAATCGGTGAAATATCCGACTTCATCGCAGAAATTTCCAGCAGAACCAATTTGCTTGCCCTGAACGCTTCCATAGAAGCGGCGCGAGCCGGCGAAGCCGGAAGAGGTTTTTCCGTTGTAGCCGACGAAATTCGTAATTTGGCTGAACGCTCCAATACCTCCGCGGAAGAAATTTCCAAACTGATAGAAGCCATTCAAAATAGCATTACAAAAACGTTAACGACAATTGAAGTGGGAAGCCAAGAGGTAACCGAAGGAACCCGTCTGGTCGATAAAGCCGGCGACGCCCTACGCGAAATTTTCGAGAAGGTTGAGGTTTCTTCCAACGCGGCTATCGATATTTCCGAAGCGACAAAAAATCAAACAAAATACAGTCAGCAAATTGCGGTGTCTCTGGAAGAAATTACAGGCATAGCGCGAAAAACCGCAGAACGCGCGCAACAGTCAAAAGATGCGGCTTCACAATTGGAGTCTTTATCTAAAGAATTAAATAAAGCCGTGGAAAAATTCAAATTAAGTAACTGAGGAATGGAGCTTTGCAATGTTAAATAAAGATAAAGCCATTTCTTTTAATACATTCTTTATCGTTGAATTCATGAAAAAAGTTCTGACTAAGGCGCGAACCCAATTCAGTTCCGACGCCTATCGGTTTTTAGAAGCAGTGGCTCAGAATATGCGTTTTGCCGAAGATCCTATTCTGGTTCTGGAAAAGTTGGCGCATTATCAGGATACCAGTGAAATGTCGATTTTTCTGTTTGACATGTTAGATCGCGCCGAAAAAATTCCTCCGCAAAAAGCGGTGGAAAATCTGGAAGAGCTCAGCGGCGATTTCATTAATCTTTACTCCCTGATGGTGGAAGATGAAGACATCATGAATTCGCTAAGAACGCTTATCGAAGAATTACAGCCCCAAAAACCGCGCCGACCGAAAATTAAACCAGAAAAAAAAGAACCTCAACTCAGTTTTACCGAATTTTACATGCGGGAAGCGGAATCGACGCTAAAAAAATTACTGCCGCAGGAAGAGCGGGAAGAGTTCGGTTTGCTCTTTGATCTCCTTTTGGAAAAAAGAGAATCCGAAGAAGCAGTTCATGCCGATGTAAGCGCGCTGGTCGAATTAATCAACCAAATTGTTCCCTTGAATTTTGAAGAGAGCTCGGCGAAAAGTTTGATGAAACGGTTGAGTTCCAATATCGAATCGTTTGTAAAAAAGGCGGTTTCTTTTAAAAACGAACATCCCGAACTATTTAAGACCATTATCGAGCAGAAACAGTTTCCCGTTTTTGAAAAGGTCACGCCGGTGGAAAAGAGCGAAGTCACGATTGACGATCTTTTAAAGGAATATTTTCGATCCGAGGTTGAGGATCATGTTCAATTGATCCGCCGGTTACTGTCGGGAAAATTCAGTAAAAAGATCATATCAAAAGTTATTAAGCATTTCCGCTCCCTTAAAGAGATCAGCATGATTCACGGTTATCCAGGCGTGGAATTTTTCTGTGATACGATTATTCGCATCTTAAGAGATAACAAGGACAAAGTTAAAGAGATTTCCGAACCCATGACAGCGGCGTTCGAAGATATTTTTGTCACTTTGCTGGAAACGGAACATTTTGAAGCGCACGTTCAGCCACAGGAACAACGCGAAATTATTGCCAAAGTAGCCGAAAGGTTAGAAGACGCAATAACCAGTCAAAAGGAAGAAAAAGAGACGATTGAGGAAGAAATCGCCAAAGAGCCGGAAGAGAGCGAAGAAACGCTTTTGTCTTTGGAAGATCGACCGCAATTGTATCAAATCTATCACGAAATGCTCGGTAAAATCACAAAAAGGCTAAACCCCTTTCAGGCGGACGCGGAACATTTCCGTTT
>JAJRSN010000103.1 GCA_024278715.1 Calditrichota bacterium | reverse complement strand
GTTGTTTAATTTTTAGTGAATTACAGGTAAATATCAATTTCCTGTAATTGACGTGGCGGAGCCATAATTAAAAGGTGAATTTATGGAAAAATTACAAATCGATTCAAAATTTGCAGATCAAAGCGGTGAAATAATGGTTGTTGAATTAGGCGGTCACGTTGACCAATCAAACAGCTACCAGTTGGAAAAACTTTTTGATAACATTATTGAAAGCGGATGTTACAGAGTTATCGTTGATTTCAGCAAAGTGTACTATATGAGCAGCGCCGGTTGGGGCGTGTTTGTCGGCGAGATTAAGCGTTTTCGTGATAAGGGAGGAGATATTAAGCTTGCCAATATGAATCCGGATATTTACGAAGTGTACCAAATGTTAGAATTCTATCATATTCTGGAAGACTATCCCACGGTCGAAGCGGCTGCGGCATCCTTTAAAAAAGCACAGGAAGAAATCGACCTTGTTATCGAAGAAATTGAAGAGTCCAAAACAATGGAACATCCTGTGGAAGAACCGATCGAGGAAATTGAAGAGTCGGTGGAAGAAGTTGAATTAGAAGAAATCACCGAATCAGTACCGCAGAATGCTAACGAGAAAGTGAAGAACAAACCGAAATCCAAGTTTACTTCCACTGATTTCGGGAAAGATACTGTGCACGAATTTACACCTCAGGTGATAAAAACTGAAGTGAAATTGGCGGAATTGCCTCTTCCTGAGAAAGTAAAACGAGTAGTGGCTCAAAATCCGTTAATCGGAATTTTCGGTATCCGGAAAATTTTAAGACACGAACATTTCGGGCGGACAAAAGTCGGAATTTTTAAATTATACAGGTTGCTTAAAGATCTCGATTTAGATACCAAAGCAAAACGATATCGTTTTTATAGATCATGTTAAAAGTGGGTTAACAGTATGACAAAAAATGCACACCGTTCTTTAACCGTTCCGTTGATGCTGCTTATTACGGCTTTAATGTTTGGTTTTGTAAAGGCTCAGGATTCCGTCGCAACTCCGTTGAGCGATCCGGATTGGACGGAGTTTCCTTTTACTCCGGGAGACGGGCTTTTTATTTCCACTTTTCCCGATACGACCTCTTTTTTAAACGGCACCTTTGCCATCGACGACAGGGGTTATGTGGAGCTGCCGATTGTGGGGAAAGTTCGGGTTTCAAAAATGACAGTGGAAGACCTGATTTTTTTCCTGAAAACAAATTACGAAAGCTATTTGCGCTTTCCCAATATTTATGTTAAACCCTTGGTTCGCGTGAGCTTGTTGGGCGGATTTGTACGACCCGGCTTGTATTATGTGGATATTAACAGCTCGCTTTGGGATGTTATCTACCTTGCGGGCGGCACTTTAATGGAAGACGGTATTTACAATATGCGCTGGGAACGAAGAGAAAAAGGGCAGAACAGTAATTTGGTGAGTTTTTTTGAAAAAGGAATTTCTCTGAAAAGAATGGGTTTTAAATCGGGCGATATTTTATGGACGCCTTCACCCACCAGAAAAAATTTCTGGGATAAAGTAAGGGACGTGATGCCCATCCTGACTTTTGCTACCACAATATGGGCAATCTATAATACCTATCAGCGTGACATATTAATTTTACGTAGAAGATAATTCAATTTAAGGGATATAAAACGATGCAAGACAAAAAAAAGTCAACAGAATTAAATGTAACCGATTCAAAGATGGATTGGCATCATTATATCAAGCTTTTTAAGAGAAAAAAATGGTTGATGCTGTTCCTTTTTGTTTTGGGAGCTTTGTTCGCCATGGCTGTTGCTTTAAAGCTGAGCCCGCGACCGGTTTATGTAACGCAGGCTTTGTTACAATTTCAGGATACCCGCGCTCTCAATGAAATTGATTCGCGCGGAAGACCCGAATTTGAGAGCAAACTTGGTATTTTAATGAGCCGCAAATTTTTAGGGCAGATCGTGGATAAGTTAAGTCTTATTGTCAGATTTAGCGGCGTGGATCGGTATGATGCGGTGGACAGCGTGTATCTGCAACCCGATTATTTGAAAGGCAAATTCGAACTGAAAAAACAGGGCAATAAATTACAATTATTTTATACAAGTCAGGACCGTTCCATTGAAGATAAGAAGGTACTGGAAATTGATTACCCCCAAAACGGCGTTGTGGAATACGGGGGCGTTGGTCTGGTGTTGAAAGAAGATTACTGGGACACTCACGATAAATTGATTTATACGGTTAGGTCAAGAGCCCGGGCTATTGAAAGTTTATTAGGGGCTTTGGGTTATCAATTCAAAAACAGAGCCAAAACCTTGCTGGCAATAACATTGAGAGGCGAAGACCGCTACCTGATCGCCAGAACGCTCAATACGATTGTTAAAGAATTCGTTCAGGAAAATCTCAATCTGAAAAAATATCAAACACGCGAAGTATTAAGCGTTCTTGAAGAGCAGTTACAAACCGCAAAAATTGAATTGGATAAAGCCGCGCAGGAATTAAAACGCTTCAGGGAAAGAAATCCCTGGGTCGGTTTAACCCCTGACGCTTCGGGAATTATAACCGGTATTTCTACTTATGAAGCGCGCAAATCCCAAATTGCAAACCTTAAGAATGAATTGGAAAGACTGATCGCGCGTTTGAAAGCCAGCTCCGATGAGGATCGATATTCCATACTGAATGAAATCATCTCATTTTTAACTTCACAAGGTTCGCCCACGGCTTCCGCGCTTTCGTCGGAATTTATAACACTTACCACAGAGCGCACCCGCCTGCTTGCTTCGTATTCCGCCTCGCATCCTTATGTTAAAGAAAACAGTAAAAAGCTGTCGGAACTTGAAAAAAAGGTTTTAATGACTGCTCAGAACCTGCTCAATCAGATTAATTCTCAGATAAACGATCTGAATATGAAAATCGCGGAGAATACAAGAAGAATCCGGCGTTTACCCTCCAAAGAGATGAAATTAGCCGAATTGGAGCGCAGAAGATCCGTCTCCGATGAAATCTATTCTTCGCTGCTCGTACGCTATAATCAGGCAAGAATTGCGGATGCCGTTGAAGTAGGCGATGTGGTTGTTCTGGACAAAGCGATTGTTCCGTTAAGGATAAGCAAATTTAAAACATATTTAAAGGTCTTGTTAATCGGTTTGGTGGTGGGTCTCGGCGGAAGTGTTGTTATTGTTTTGGTTTTAGACTTTTTCGACAAAACCGTGCGCAC
Source organism: Calditrichota bacterium (assembly GCA_024278715.1). Lineage (GTDB taxonomy): Bacteria > Calditrichota > Calditrichia > Calditrichales > Calditrichaceae > Caldithrix. The sequence goes on along the minus strand of JAJRSN010000103.1, from coordinate 8,364 downwards.
CGCCGAAGAATTGGAAAAGGTAATTCCGATTCGAGTTCTCGGTAAAATTCCGGTAATTAAAACCGAAAAAGAGATTGTCGATGTAAAATTTGACGAGCCGGTTCGGGTAGATCCGAAATTAGTCACAGCCGACTATTCCCCGACGCCGGTGGGCGAGGCGTATCGCAGTTTACGAACCCAATTGTTGTTTAATGTCGATAAAAAACTTAAATCGATTTTAGTTACTTACTTAAATCCGGATGAGGGGAAATCGCTCAACGCCGGAAATTTGGCGATTACCTTTGCTCAACAAAAGCTGCCGACCGTTTTAATAGACGGTGATCTACGGCGCGGAGTGCTGCATAATACGTTCGCCTGTAAAAAGAAACCGGGCTTTTCCGATTTTCTTTACAGCAACGCGGATATAACCGATGAGAATGTTCGAAAGATAATTCAGACAACACATATCCCCAATTTGTTTTTGATTAGCAGCGGCGTCCCCATCCCCAACCCGTCCGAATTGTTGGGCAGCTCGCGGGCGCAGGAACTAATCGAATTCCTTAGTCATCGGTTTGGTTTTTTGATTATTGATACGCCCCCCATTGCAGTGGCGTCGGATGCGGTGATTGTTTCCCGTTATGTGGACGGTGGTCTGTTGGTCGTGCGCGCCGGTAAATCCAATATCGATCATCTTAAATCGAAAATCGAGGAATATCAGGATTTGAGAGCCCATATTATCGGAATCGTCCTGAATTTTGCCAAGGAAGAACTGGAACAGAAAAAGTATCGTTATTCATATTACAATTATTAATAAATCAACAATTGCACCGACCGATTTTTTAATAGATTTAAAGGGATTTGATGAAATATCAAATCCCTCTTTTATAATGGTTAAACGGATAGTTTAATTCATGCAGATATTTTCATTAGATCGTCATTATTATTTTCAATGGGATTCCTATGTCGATGCGCATCCTCGAGGTCGTATTTACCATAAAACCGTCTGGAAAGAAATTATTGAAAGGGCGTTTGGCAAAAAAACGCATTATCGTTTTGTGATAGACGACGGAAGGATTGTCGGAATTCTACCGCTGGTGCATTTTCACACCTATCTGGCGGGCAAACAGTTGATTTCGCTGCCCTATGTTAATTACGGCGGACCAATATGGAGCGGTGACAGAGCCAAAAAAATGATTTTGGATGAGATTGAACGGCTGCGAAAATCGACTCAATCCGAAGCGGTGGAAATCCGTTATGATCAGGCGGAAGCTTTTCCTTTTCCCGTACGAACCAATAAAGTAACTTTTCTCCTGCCTTTACCCGAGTCGGAAGACGAGCTGCTTAAAAGTTTTAAAGCCAAACTGCGCAGCCAGATACGTCGCCCGACCAAGGAAGGGATGTACGGCAAAAGCGGGCATATAGAGTTGTTAAACGATTTTTATTACATTTTCTGCCGAAATATGCGGGACCTCGGAACGCCGGTTTACGATAAAATTTTTTTTGAAATTATTTTAGACCTTTTACCCGACCAGACACGTATAATCGTTGTTTACACAAAAGAGAATAAACCGGTAGCCGCGGCTTTTTTAATGGGCTATAAAAAAATGCTGGAAATTCCCTGGGCGTCTTCTTTAAAAGCGTATAACCGCTTTAGTCCCAATATGCTGCTCTATTGGGAAGTTTTGAGGTTAGCCATCAAAGAAGGCTATAAAGTATTTGATTTCGGGCGGGGCACCAGGGACGGAGGAACCCACAGATTTAAAAAACAATGGGGCGGAGACGAGACTCAACTTTATTGGTATTACGCTCTTGAGCCGGGGGAAGAACTCCCGGAAATCAATAAAGAGAATCCAAAATTTGCTTTGGCGATAAAAATCTGGCAAAAACTGCCGTTGTGGTTTACAAAAGCAGTCGGACCAAAAATAGTGAAGAATATTCCTTAGAAAAGAGAGAGTGATTGCGCGTAAAAAAGAAAGTCTGATTGTAAGTCTAAATAATTTTAAATAACTTTTTAACAGAAACGAAAAATTTATACATGGATTTTAAAATTAAAGAAATCGATTCATTAAATGATCTTATAGGGCTGGAGGAAGACTGGCAGAGCTTATTACTAAAATCAAAGCACCCTGTTCCTTTTCTTGATTACCATTGGATCAAAATTTGGTGCAAGCATTTTATTCGCAATAATAGATTAAAATTTTTTATCATAGCAAATCCGCAGGACGAACTTAAGGGCATTATTCCTTTATATCCCGGAGAAGAGCGGCAGGCGGGAATTAAATTCAAAGTATTGAAGTTTCCGGCTAATTCTCATTCCTTTAGAACAGATCTGATTATCGATTCTAAGATAAGAGAAGAAGCGGTTAATTATTGGCTTGATTCGGTGGCTTCGGATAAACAATTTGATTATCTGAAATTTCGTGAATTTCCCGTCGATGAAGAGTTGCTAAAGAGTCTCAAACAAAAACAAATTCATTTTAGTCTGGAAGAGCAAAAAAAGCCGCCGCGTCTTGAAATTTCGGGCGATTGGGAAAGTTATTTTGACAGCCGCAGAGGGCATTTCCGACGCAATTTGCGAAGGCGTATGCGCAACGCGGAAAAAGAATTCGGCAAAATTGAATACCGGATATTCGACGGAAATTCGGATGAAATGCAAGCGGTTATTTTAGACGGCTTCCGACTGGAAGCCAGCGGTTGGAAGGGGAAAAAAGGATCGGCGGTCATCTATTCGGAAGAGGCAAAGCAATTTTATCTGGAAATCGCAGAAAATTTTTCTAAACGCAAAATGCTGCATGTGGGCACTTTGTTCTTCGGCGACAAAATGGTTGGTTTTAATTTTTCTGTGGTTTACAATCAAACGTTTTATTTGTTAAAAGTGGCTTACGATGAGTCGGTGTCCCGTTATTCTCCCGGACAAATTATGACCTATCATCTATTACAATATGTTTTTGAAAACGGATTTAAAGCGTTCGATTTTTTGGGGCCCTCCATGCCCTGGAAACTGGAATGGGCTGATCAATTTACGGATCAATACACCCTTTACATTTATAGTTCAACGGCAAAAGCAAAGTATTTGCGCTCGATAAAGAATCATGTTATCCCAGCCTTAAAAAAGATAAAATTTTTACATGATCTTAAAAAGCAGATTGGGGAACGATAATGCCTTTCATTCCTTCTCTGCAATCGGTATATCCCAATTACTGGCTTAGGTTGCCGCGAAAAGTTTTTAAAACGGTTTTTCCTTTTAATCATCCCCGGTTAATGTATTTTTACTTTGCCCGAAACGGAATTTATCATCTTGGGAAGCATCTGAAAAACGATGGGATGGGCAGGATGCTTTTTCCCGCTTATAATCATGGCAACGAAATTCGGGCGTTATTGGCTGCCGGGGTTGAATTGGAATATTACAAAATACTGAGCGACACGAATATCGATTTCGATGATTTGGAGAAAAAAATTCGACGAACAGGCATAAAGGTACTTTATTTTATTCATTATGTGGGAATTCCTCAAAATCCGGAAAAGATTGCGGAACTGAAAAAAAAGTACAATTTAATTCTGATCGAGGATAACGCCCTCGGTTTATTTTCCAAATTCAAAGATCAGCCTTTAGGCGGTTTCGGCGATGTTTCGATTTTTTGCTTTTACAAAACTTTACCGATACCTAACGGCGGGGGATTGTGCATAAACAATCCCGAGTTAAATTTTACGGTTGACGTCAAAGCGCCGCAATTGGTTTCCACCTTAAGCCGCACCGCCGGATTGGTATTCAACTGGATGGATCTGAAATTTGACGGATTTGGCAGAAAATTGCAAAAGATTAAAAGCAGTTTCGGAAATATCGCCGATAAAATGGAGATTGAAAGAGTACCCGTGCTCGATTCTCAATTCGATGTTTCGAGGGCGGATTGGGGTATGTCGCGGATTTCCTATTATTTGATCGATCGTGTTTCCGTTGAAGAAATTTGTGAGCGGCGGCGGAAGAATTATCAATTTATGCATGAACATATTCCTGAAAAATTTCATCTTTTTCCTGAATTGCCGGAACAGGCGGTGCCTTGGTTCTTTCCCGTTAAAGTTAAAAATCGGGAGGTCGTGTTTCGTGAACTGACTTCACGCGGGGTGGATTGCGCCCGTTTTTGGCGTCACTCGCATCCCGATATACCTGCGGAGCGGTTTCCGGAAGTGCGGGAATTACGCGATTTAATTTTGGAACTGCCTATTCATCAGGATTTGGATGAAAGGCAGCTCCGGTTTATCAGTGAACAATTTAACCAATTAGCAATATAGAATGATCGAAATTATTTTTTGGATAAGTATCGGTTTAATCATCTACATTTACCTGGGCTATCCGCTCATTTTGTTTGTTTTGAAACTTTTGTTTCCCCGAAAGGTCGCTCAGGACGCGTTGTATTCTCCCACGGTAACGCTCATTATTTCGGCTTTTAACGAACAGACGGTAATCGTGGATAAAATCAAAAATTCGCTGGAATTGGATTATCCGCGGGATAAACTGCAAATTTGGGTGGTCTCCGATGCCTCGACCGATGACACGGATCGTCTGGTGAAAGAGTTCGGAAACGAGCGGGTTCATTTACACCGTCTCGGAGAAAGGCGCGGCAAGACCTACGGGATAACTTCCGTTATGAACAAAATCGACAGCGAAATCGTGGTTTTTTCCGACGCCAATTCAATTTATGATAAACACGCTTTGCGGGAGCTTGTTAAATACTTTATTGATCCGAAGGTCGGTTACGTGGTGGGTCATGCCCGGTATTACAAAGATCAGACGAGTTCCGCCGGAATTCAGGAGAATACTTACTGGTCGTTTGAAATAAAGATGAAAATAAACGAATCGACTATCGGTTCCGTTGTCGGGGGCGACGGCGCTATTTACGCTATTCGGCGGGAACTGTTTAAGCCGCTGAACCAGGATGATATCAATGATTTTGTAAATCCTATTCAAATTATTTTGCAGGGTTATCGCGGAGTTTTTAATCCGAAAGCGGTATGTTACGAAGAGACATCTTCTTCGTTTATGAAAGAATACTGGCGAAAGCGGCGTATTGTTAACCGAAGTTGGCGCGGATTGTGGAAGAACGCTCGGGTGTTAAACCCCTTTAAAACGGGTTTGTACGCCTGGCAGATTTTAAGTCATAAATTATTGCGCTGGCTGGGCGGACTTTTTTGTCTTCTTGCTTTTGTAAGTAATCTGCTTCTGGTGACAACAGGTCGTTTTTATTTGTTCACAATGATTCTTCAGATTTTATTCCATTCCGTCGCCTTTTTGGGATACTATATGGACAGGAAAGGCAAAAATGCCAATTTTTTAATAAATCTTCCCTATTATTTTGACATGGTAAATCTGGCATCGCTGCAGGGTATTATTGATGTTTTCAGAGGCAAAACCTACACTACCTGGAAAACCATTCGTCAGGAGTAACTATGGGCTACATTGTTAAAGAAGCCGATCCCGATCGCGACAGAGAAATAATGATTTCCATACTGGAAAGAAACAGGACGCGCGACGACACCGATTACCAAAAACGGATTGACTGGATTTACCTCAACAATCCCTTTGGCAGGGCAAAAGCCTGGATAATCTGGGACGGGCAAAAAAACATGCCGGTTGGTTTTACCGGCGCTTTTCCCCGTCCGGTTTATGTGGAGGGGCAGGAATATCTGGCGTGGAATTGCGGAGATTTTTCGATCGATAAAAAGTATCGGACTTTAGGCGTTGCATTACAATTACGCCGCGAGGCAAAACTCGCCGTTGACGGCGGGGAAGTCCCTTTCCTTTATGCCCACCCCAATAAGCGAATGGAATTAATTCATTTTAGGGTAGGGCACAAAAAAATCAGCCAAATGGTACGTTACGCTCTTCCTTTAAAAGCGGATCGGTATTTAAGCGAAAAAATTTCCTTCAACATTCCGGCAAAGCTCGCGGCTCTTCCCTTCAACGCGTACTTAAAAAGCCGCTTCTTGCTGAAACGCAGCTCTTTGTTCCGCGGCGAAATAAGGGAAAAAGTTCAATGTCATGCGGATCATGACCGAATATTTGAAAAAATGAAAAAACAATTTAAGGTGATCGGTACGCGCAGCCTCAAATATCTTCAATGGAAATTCGCCGATCATCCGAACTTTAAGTACAATCAATTTGATTTTTACGAAGGAAATGAGCTGCGCGGCAGCATTTTTTACTTAATTAAAAATAATGTTATTAACTTAGCGGATATTTTGATCGATGATTATAAAAAGTACGCCGAACAATTGTTTTTGATTTTTATTAAAGAAGTTTACCGAAAGCAGGCAGGCGAAACCCTGTCGTTTATTCTGCAGGAACAGAATCCCCTGATCCCCGTTATGCGGAATTTGGGATTTAAAGCAAGGCAGGATGCCACTTCGTCGGTCATTGCTTACGGAAACGAAGAAAAGCAACCGGAGCTTTCCAGATTGGTATTAAACGGAGCCAACTGGTACATGACGGTTGGCGATCGTGACGCTTAATATTTATACGGAGGTGTTTATATGGACATGTACAAAGAAATAGTGGCTTTTTTATACGATGAATCGCTGAAAGACGAATTTGCGCAGCTCGATTACGATGATTCTCTTTTGGAGTTAGGGATTATTGATTCTGTGAAGATGTTGGATTTGATTAATTTTATTGAAGAAAAATTCGGGATTAAAGTTGAAGATGACGATTTATATCCCGAAAACTTTGACAGCATTAATGCTATTGTTAATTACATTAATTCCAAAACGTAATTATGTTAATTAACAGGCGGAGGGAAGACATTGAAACTTGAAGATTTAAAACGTATTAAAAAAGGATTCGGATATCGGGGAGTTATTCATGCCCTGAGATACAGTGCGGTTAACAAGATAATATTTTATCGGCAGTTGCAGGGCATGATAGTTACCATGGAAACATTGAATCCGAAATACTTAAAAGGAAATGATGCTTACACGCATACTTTTTTAAACGAACAACAGTTGCGTCGGTATGGCAAAGACCCTCAAACGGAAATGAGCGAAACCTTTTTGAACCGTGTATTGCCCAAAGGCGATCGTTGTTTTGCCATTCTTGACGGCGAAACGCTGGCAAGCTACGGTTGGTATTCCACCAAACCTACGGCAATTAATCCGGAACTGGATTTGTATTTTGACGACCGGTGGGTTTATATGTTCAAAGGTTACACCCACCCTTCTTACCGCGGTCAGCGTTTACACGCCATCGGAATGGCTAAGGCTTTGGAGGCTTTTACAAAAGAAGGTTATAAAGGCTTAATATCCTATGTTGCGACAAATAATTTCGCCTCATTAAAATCCGTTTATAGAATGGGCTATGTCAATATTGGGAAAGTCAAAATTTACAGAATCTTCGGAAAATTTATAATAAAAGCCGATGAAGGATGCGAAAAATATAAATTTACGGTTAAACCTCGCGTTTAATTACAAAATACGAATAAGCCGGTGCAATACTCATTTTGCAGAATTTTTATGCGACAGTGAAAAGAACGTGGCGCGTAACGAGTGACGAGTGACAAGTAACAGAGTAAGACGCAGGGGCAAATCATAAATAATAACCCCAAGGCATTTTTACCATTAACGCTAAATGGATTCTGATAAAAAAAGGGGAATTTCTGGGTTAGTCTGTTAACTGTAACCGGATATTCATTTACTTAAAAAATGTATTAGTTAATTTTGAATTCAAAAATTTACACAACCTAAGGAATAGATGGCTAAAGATTTAAAAGAACGCACAAAAGTTGCGGTTTTGTGGAATATTTTTAATATCGTTTTTTCCAAAACATCCCGTTTATTAACCTCCATTGTTCTGGCTCGAATTCTGTTCCCTGAAGATTTCGGGCTGTACGGCGTGACCTTAATAGTCATCCGTTTCGGACGGAGACTGACAAATTTCGGTTTTTCTACTGTTCTTATTCAGAAAAAGGAAATCGATAAATCGGAAGTGAACACGGTTTTTACCGCCAGCCTGGTTATTAATTTAACGGTTTTCGTGATTTTGTTTTTCGGAGCTCCTTATTTTGCCGCCTTTGTTCATAATGATCGGGTGGTCAATTTAGTAAGGGTTATTTCGACCGCCTTTGTTTTAAACACCTTTATCATGGTAGCCGAAAGCCTGTTAAAGCGCGATTTGAATTTTAAGGCGATCTCCATTTCGCGCTCGGTCAGGTCTGTTTCCAATAACATTATTGCCATTACTCTGGCTATTCTAAACTTCGGGGTCTGGAGTTTAATCGGCGGCGAAATTATTGCCGTTGTTATTAATTTAGTACTTATTATGATCTATTCGCGCTGGACGCCGCAAATCTATTTTAAATTCTCTATTTTTAAACGATTGTATTCTTATGGGATGCG
>JAJRSN010000102.1 GCA_024278715.1 Calditrichota bacterium | reverse complement strand
CGACCTTTTTTGCAAATCGCAAACTACATCGGCGACTATGCCGCCGGTAGAGCTTTTTACCAACGCCACAGCCTTAACCGAGGGCGACTGGGTGTACTGGCAAACCAATAACTGGTCTTCGGGATATAATCCGTTTACCCGAGAGGCGGGGGGGATTTTCCCGAAACTTACCGCCGCTGCCATTTATGGCGACGGTTTTTTGTGGGGATGCTGGTTCCCTGATGATGAAAATCCCGTACGGGTCGGAGGCGTTACGTACCGCTCTGCCCTGATCCCAGGACCTTACGGAAGCGATCCGACAGCGCAGAAGATTTATCGGATTCGACCGGACTGGAAATCGCTGGTCTTCGAAGATGTGCTGGTTGACGCCATGGTTTTGTTCGATCTTTCACCGGAACAGGTTAATCAGGCGCACATTCGGCAAATTCTTAACGATTACGCTTACAACTGGAAAAACTGGCCCGTGGAGCAGGGCGCGCCTTATGTGGACGTTAATAACAACGGACGATACGATCCCGTGCCTGATGAAGACGGATACCCCGATCCGAACCTTGGCGATTATCCGGGAATCCGCCACGCAGCCATGGTTATCTGGTACGTAATGAACGACGCGGACAGCAATAAAACCGAGAATGCTTTCAAATCAATACCAATCGGAATTGAGGATCAGGTAACCGTCTGGATGTACAAAACGGATTTTCTGAGCGATGTGATTTTTCAGCGGTACAAATTAATAAATTACTCCGACAGAGATATCGATTCTCTTTATGTCGGAAAGTGGGGCGATTTTGATATTGGCGATTACGGCGATGATCTGGTGGGGTGCGATTCGCTGCTCAATTTGGGTTACACATATAACGATAAAGACGACGCCGGATTTTCCAAATTCGATCTGGCTCCGCCCGCCGTGGGAGTGATGTTTGCGCCCGATCCCGATTTACACTTGCCGGCTATGCCGATGAGCTCATTCGTCTATTTCACCGGCGGCAGTATGGTTGAACCCTGCGTCGAATGGAATTACTGTAAATTTAACTCCTTACGGGGCTTCGGCTATACCGAAGACATCCTGAATCCGTCGCCTTATTTTCATTTCACCGGTCCGAACAAAGATAAGGCGACAAAGTTTCCGTTTAACGGCGATCCCGTGACCAAAAGCGGAGATGTGGACGGAATAACAAATTATCCAGGAGATCGCCGCATGCAGATTAATTCCGGTCCTTTTAAACTGGCGCGGAATGAGTCCAAAACAATTACTATTGCAATCATCGGCGGACTTGGAGATGACTATTTGCAGTCCGTCGTCGATTTAAAGGAAAAGGCGCAGAAGATTTTCGACGGAAACATCCGCCCTGTTTCCGCGAATCTGGTAAAAAAGGAGGTTAATGCGTCAAATGCCCGAAGTAAAATTCAACTGAGTTTTATCATTCCCAATGATTTAGAGGTTTCCGCCTGCAAACTTAACTTTCGGCGGGCAAACAGCGACGATTTTTTATTTTCTTCCGTTCCTACAATTATCGAAAACGACAGTTTCCCGAACAGTACGCTTTGGGAAGCTGATATCGATATCGAAAATCAGAAATACCCTTTGGATGTTGACCTGTTAATGCAAACGAGCGACGGTGAATGGCATACCGTTCCTGATTTCGTTACCAGCCTTACCGCACGTCCGGCGCCGGTTATTAAATATTTCAGAGTGATTTGGGAAAACGGGAAGCAGGATAAAAAAGTCAATTTCAACGAAAAAGTCCATCTCGCGCTTGAAATCCAAAATGTCGATCAGGTGAACGGGATTTCTAATATTACCACATTAAGTCAGAATACAAAAACGGTCAGCAATGTCTTTATCCCGGCGGGCGCAAATTACGGCGGGGATTCACTGTTTATTGTTTTTACGGCTCCGAGATCGGGCGATTTATTTAAAATAGATTTTCGATTGATCTTTGATGAGAATTACGCTTCTTATCAATTTCAGGCGCCTCTTGAGCCCTGGCAGCCCACCGCTTTCTGGAAGGATACGCTGAAAATAGAACATCTTTCCGGCTTCGGATTCACCTGCTATCCGGTTGTCGCCGATCCCGCAGTTGTTACGCGCCATCAATACATCGTCTGGTTTTCGGTCAATCCGCCCGATTCGCAACTGTACTGGTCGTTAAAAGATATTACCGCCGATGAAATAAAGCTTGCCGATCAACCTCTCGGTTACAGATCGGATGCGGATTTTCCCATTGTTGACGGAATCGAGTGGAAAATTTACAATACCGAATCCGGATTAGCCGGGATAGTGGAAGTAGCCAACAGCAACGGTCCTCTTCCCCGTGAAGAGTGGGACAAAGACGGAATGGCATTAGGCGGCAACAACGTCTGGCACAGCCCTGGCGCCCCTTCCGATTTGAACGCTTTTTACATCAGCGCGGGAGGCGGCGACGGCAGTCTGGAACGGATTATGCGCTCAATTCAAAACGCCCGAAGACATGATTTTGAACTTCGTTTCACCGATCGGGATACCGGCATTTACGCCTGGTGGTATGATGCCGACACCTTTGCCTACGTGCCGTTCGAAGCCTGGGATGTGGGCATCGGCACATACGACGATCCCTCAGACGATATTCGGCTTTTAACGGGCGGATATTCCGGCGGAGCAACCGTCGGCGTATTTGATCTTGCCTATACCGATCCCTACCTTGGTTATCCCGCTACGGATTGGATTGATTTTCGTCGTCCTCTGGATGAAGAGGGCAGTTATGAAAAGTTTTACGAGGATATGACCGGCGGAACTTTTTCTTATTCCTGGTGGAATCATACCGAAGAAGTATTAGCGCGCGTCATAATTTGCGACTTCGGAGGAGCGAATACCTTGCCCGAGCCGGGAACCGTCATTCGCTTTGTTACAAATAAACCCTTTACTGTAAACGATACTCTGTTAATCAATACGGCAACCGTTGGCATTGAAAGGAATGAGTTAACTCCAAAGCGCTTTGAATTAGTGCAGAATTATCCGAATCCCTTTAATCCGACAACAACCATAAAAGTGACTCTGCCTCAATACAGCGAAATAGTTTTGGAAATTTATAATGTTTTGGGGCAAAAAGTCAGAACGCTGGCAAAAGGTTCTTTTAACGCCGGCGAGTACGTATTTAAATGGGACGGAACAAACGATCAAGGTTTGCGGTTGAGTTCCGGCGTGTATTTGTACAGGTTAAAGGCGGACGATTTTGTAAAAACGCGAAAAATGATCCTGCTGAGATAGCACGAACCTATTGATACTTTGCCAAACAATCCTTTGAAGCGCGTCTTTCTCAGGGAGAAAAATTAACTGAACGGGAGCAAACTTGTGATGATAAATCTGCGCTGTTTGAAAAGAGCGCGGGCGCTCTTGCAAGATTCCGCCCGAGTAAAACGAAAAACACAATTACTATCCATCCGTTTAGATAAAGGATTCTACAATCTCCCGACCAACCGTCAGAAATCTATTTTCTCCGCCGCTTTGCTATATTCAAACAGATGTTTAATCGATTGAAATATGTCTTGAACTACATTTTCAGCGAGTGAAAAAGCCCGGGCGTTCATTGACAAAATTGTTATCGAATAAACGTTGAATTATGCTTTTGTCGCCACAAATCCGTAAATTTGCAAAAGAGAGTTTTATTAAATTTTCAAACGCAGGAAAGCATGCAATGATATTAAAAATTTTCTTTTTTTCAATCCTGTTCGGAATAGCTTCGTGCAATGCTCAGGGTGTGGGCAAGGGGCAGAGAATAGATTTAACGTCTTCTTTAAGTTTGGATACAAATCAGGGGCAATTTGCGCAGTTGTTTATTCCCGATTACTACAATCCTCCGCAGGACGGTAAAATCACGCTCGTCTTTCATCTCCACAGCGCTTCATGGGCAGCCGAAGACGAAGTGTACCGTGCAAAAGCGGATGCGGTGTTGTTTAATATCCATTTGGGCGGACTTTCGAGCCCGTACAAAAACTATTTCAGCGATCAAACTAAATTCCTGAAAATTTTAAATCTTACGCTTCAAACTTTGAAAGACAAGGGCATTATCGCGAATCCGGAAATTAAGAATATTATCGTCACCTCGTTTAGCGCCGGTTACGCCGGGGTGCGGGAAATCTTGAAATCCGAAGAATATTACCGGCAAATTGCCGCCTTGCATTTGGCTGACGGATTGCACTCCAGCTCCTATCAACCGACCATGGACGAGCAGATGAAAAATTTTGTTCGTTTTGCCCGCGACGCCGTAAAAAAGAAAAAGATAATGCGTTTAACCCATTCGAGTATCACAACTTCCGGCTATGCGAGCACAACCGAAACGGCAAATTATCTGCTGAGTCATTTGAATTTATCGCGTTCAATGGTTAATGAAAACGATCGTATCGGAACGCTGTATTCCCGATGCGACAGCGGATATTTCCATTTACGGAGCTATCGCGGAACGACGGCGGAGGCTCATCTGAAGCATCTTTACGCCATGGATATGATGCTCAAAGCGACAATGGAACAATTGAATCGGGCGACGGGTATCGGCTCGTTCGACAATCCGTTAAAAAGTTTTCGGTTAAAGCAGAACTACCCCAATCCTTTTAATGATCAAACGAGTTTGGAGTTTTACCTGCCTTTCAGTGAATTTGTGGAATTGACGGTTTTTGATCAGCGCGGCAAAAGGGTAGAATCTTTAATCCGTCGTTTTCAGGGCTCGGGGTGGCATAGAGTTCGTTTTAAAGCAGCGGGTTTGGCAAGCGGAGTTTATTATTACGTTCTGAAGGCGAGCGGCAATATTGCCTTTCGCCGGATGCTGCTTATTAAATAATCCATTTAAAGACCAGGAACGGTCGAGATAATTTCCTGTTAAAAATAGAAAAGCGCGTTAATCTGTTAAATTCCGAGGGACATAAAGTTGCATCGGATTTGTATTTCAATAAATTAAACGCAGTTAATTTGAATAGAATAAAAAATGTAGTATTGCAGTAAAAATTAAAATCAGGAAGAAGTATGCGTATTAAAGTGAATGGTGATGTCATTAAAGAACATCAAATTAAGGCAGAGATGGATCGCTTGCGGAATTCGCACGATCAGGCGTTTTTAAACATGTCGGAAGAAGAAAAAGAATTGCAGTTAAGACTATGGTCAAAGGAAAATCTGATAGAGCGTGTCTTGTTGGCTCAGGAAGCGCGCAGAAGAAATTATCCCTTGGACGAAGGGTTAATGGCTTCTCGTTTTGCGGAAATTATCGGAGAAGAAACACTTATAGAAGAAGAAGTACAAAAACTAAGGGCTGATATTCGTCTGGAATTTCAGGTCACTCAACTGTTGAATGAATTAAAGGAACAGGTGCCCGAACCAAATGACGCGGCTATAGAAAAGTTTTATTCCGACCATCCCGAAATGTTCATAGTCCCGGAACAGGTGAACGCGGCGCACATCGTCATGTACATCAATGAACGGCAGAACAAGATCGAAGCATACAAAAGAATTTGCGAGGTTCAGGAACGGTTAAAAGCGGGGGAGTCTTTTGAATCGCTTGCCAAAAATGTCAGCGATTGCAAAGAATGGCAGTTGGGCTGGTTCGCCGAAGGTCAAATGGTAAAGTCTTTTGAAGATGCCGTGTTTTCGTTACAGCCCGGACAGATCAGCGACATTATTTTGACTGAGTACGGTTACCACATTGCTCGCGTTTATGAGTACAAACCGCAGCATTTAATGCCCTTCGAAGAAGTAAAAGCGCAGATCAAAGATTACCTGTGGAATGAATTGATCGAAGAACAGATTTTTAAACTGGTGGATACGCTAAAAGAAAAAGCCGAAATTCATGAGGAAGAATAGTGCTTCAGCGGAAGAAACCTCT
>JAJRSN010000101.1 GCA_024278715.1 Calditrichota bacterium | reverse complement strand
ACTTTCACGCTGTCCGTTATCTTAAAATTTTCCAGATCAATAAACGCCAGAAAACCTTTTCCCCAAACGGAAACGTAAGCTTCGGGTTTCTTCGGATTTATGATTACATCGTAGCATTTTCCGCCCATAGGCAGAAAAGCGAGCGCCTGCTTTTGCCGCAGCGAAATCCTGTAAAGTTTATCGTTTTCTTTGGAAACGGCAAATACTTCATCCTTTTCCCGCCGATAAGCCAAACCCGTGACCGACACCTTTTCCTTACTGTTTTCCGTGCGCAATCCGATGCTGTCCCGATACGCCAGCGTATCGCCTTCCCAGTCAAACACGCGGATGCATTCGTCATTACCGCCGGAAACGAACAATTTGCTTCCGTCTCCGTTAAACGCCAGACCGCGCCAGGTTTTGGGCAGCTTAACCCGCTGAACCTCTTTAAAATCTTTTAATGAAATCAACGAAAGCGAGTGCTGCCCCGCTCCGCTGTTGGAAGTTACGGCAAATCGCTCATCGGGGGTAACAATCATATTCAGAGGCAGTTCACCGATTTGGGTTTGCCTGCCCACCGGAGTTAAACGCCAGCCGTTGGGAAGCAAGGTAAAGTCATCGTAAGTGCCGGGCTTTTGCGGAGAAATCGTCGCTTTTTGGCAGGAAACGGCAATAAATAGTATCAGAAAAATCCCATAAATTGAGCGCATAATTCACCTCTGATTTTTTTGCGTTATTAAAACGGAAATCAAAAATTAAGGAAATATCTCCCTGAATTAAAATTTAATTTTAAACTTTCAAATTACAAGCAAACGGCGAACGCCGTTTTCAGCGAATCAACAGCATCCTTTTTGTCAGCGATTTTTCCCCGGCAACGGTTAAACGGAAAAAATAGATGCCGCTCGCCCATTCATCAGCCTTTAACAAAAACTCGTGGCTTCCCGCGGCAAGATAGCCGTTCTGCAAAGTCTTCACTTTCCTGCCCAGAATATCAAACACCTCGAGCGTTGCCCGCGTGCCCTGTTTAAGATAAAGCGGAATTATTGTTGAACCGTTAAAGGGATTAGGTCGATTTTGTCCCAATTCAAAATTCAAGGGAACGCCGGGCTCATTGTAAATATGGGTGGGATTTCCCTTCAGTTTTACTTGTCCGAAGGCGGACGGATGCCGGTAGGCGATATCTTCGCTGCCCCACCAGCTTATTTTAGCGTCTCTTGTGCCGCCGTCGTCATCGTCGTTAAGTTGAATTTCAAAACCGATCAACTTTTCCGCCGCGCCCTTTCCGCGCAGTGTTGTCCACGGGAAACTGAGCTCCGCCACATAGCCGTCGTCAGGAAACTGCACTCCCAATTGTACTCCCTGAACCGCATTGTGCGCTCGTTCGCTTATGACGCTGTCCTGAAAGGTGATCCGATACTTGAAGTCGTCGGCATCATAATATTTGCTCTTGCTATTATTCGAATCAAAATAAACTTCCAAATCATCGTCCAACTGATAATTTGCACCAGAATCGCGGACTTTGCGGTCGTCATAAATTCTAACCAATAAATAAAAGGCTTTGTAATCCCAGGCAATTTTAAATTTCGCCGAAAAATCGGCAAAATCGCTGACGCTGCCCTGAATAATTTTTTCCACGGGAACCCAATTCAACTTCCGCCAAAAGAAATCTTCAATTCCGTCAACTATGATGTTTTGAGAAGCCGCCGGACAAATAACGCCGTCTTTAGCGGAAAACAGCAGAGTACGGATTTCAATCTGCGGATTATTAACGGACAGGTTTCCGGCAAAATCGCGACTGGCAACGGTAAAAAGATGGGTCTGATCGTCAGCCAGATCGCTAATTTTAACCGAGCGCTTGTTAGTTGAAGCCACACGTCTGCCCTCATGGTAAACATCGTATCCCACGACGCCAACATTGTCGCTCCCTGCGTTCCAGGAAAGCGTTGCGCCGGAGTGTCCGATTTCCGAGGCGCGGAGGTCGGAAGGCGGTTGAGGCGGAATCTGATCGAACAGTTGTTCGTCCATCCACTGCAAACGATCCGTTATCCATGATTTCAGATAATTGATCTCTGCAATATAGGTATTTCCCACATAATAGTTGGGCCACACATACCGACCTAATATGGACCAGCGTTTAAAGTTTCTTTGTCGGGCTTCGTTAAGAGTGTCAACATAGCTGTCTATCAGATTTAATATCCGATTTTCGGACAGAATGTCGCTTCTGAGTTCCTGCCAGCGCCGGGTCAGGCGTTTTACGAACACAGTATCCGTTAATAATTTTTCCCAGTAAAAAGGAACCTGAAAATTATCTCCCACAATGATAAACTGCTCATCGTAATTTACGTAAACCTGCCAGCCTCCGGTTAAATAGGCGTGATAATAGTCCGCATTACCAAAGGCAATGTTAAAATCCCAGATGGGACCGGTATGTAATTTGGGGTCTTTGCCGTCCCGGTCTTTGTACATAAAGGTGCTCAACCGATAGCCGTCCACATTTTTGCTGAGTTCGTTCAAAATAAAAAAATCAACAAACGAAGCCAGATCGACAAAGCGGTAATACCCGCTGTCGGCATCCGTAAAATCAGGACCAAACATCGTTCTTTCGAAATTAAAAATGAACTGTTGAATGTATTTTT
>JAJRSN010000100.1 GCA_024278715.1 Calditrichota bacterium | reverse complement strand
TGGAGCATTTTAAACGGGTCGGTTACAGGGCAAAAGATTTGGAAGCGTATGTTATTATGGGTCTGCCGGATCAAAGTTTGGAAGAGGTTGTTGCGAGTATTATCTTTGTTAATAATTTGGGAGTTATTGTTCGTTTGGCTTCGTTTTCGCCGATACCGGGCACGAGGGAATTTGAGCGGGCAGTGGCGAGAGGACTTATTTCGGAAGATATCGATCCGCTTTTAACGAATAAATCCATTTTTCCGTTGAGCAATGACACGATTACCTATGAAACATTCCGAAAAATCCGTAAATTTGCAAAAATTCTGAATGAAGCGGCAAAAAACGAATTGACGATTTTTGACAATGAAAGTTTGGGAACGGCTGTTAAACGAGTTGTACGGGAAATGCAATGAGCGAAAAAAAATACCCTGTTAAAAGGGGAGGAGAATACGAATTAACTATCGAGCGATTGGCGTTTGGCGGGCGGGGCGTATCAAGAGTGGAAAATTACGTGATTTTTGTGAAGGGCGCGTTGCCGGGCGACCGGGTGAAAGCACGTATCATTAAACGTAAAAAAGACTATGCCGAAGCTTACATAATCGAAATTTTGGAACGCTCTCCGAATCGCATTAAAGCCCCTTGTAAATATTTTGACTGGTGCGGGGGGTGTACCTGGCAAAACATGAGCTACCGGGACCAGCTTCATTTTAAACACGCCATTGTTAAAGAATCGCTGACGCGCATCGGGGGCTTTTCCGACATCGAAGTAAAGCCGGTTATTCCTTCTGCCCGTGAGTTTGCCTACCGCAACAAAATGGAATTCTCGTTTTCCGATCGCAGGTGGCTGCTTCCCGAAGAATTGAATCAACCCGAAATTAAAAGAGACTTTGCCCTCGGTTTGCATGTGCCGGGCGCTTTCGATAAAATTTTAAATGTGGATGAGTGCCTGTTGCAATCAGTCAAAGCCAATGAAATTTTACGATTCGTCTCGGAATATGTGCAAAAAAACAATCTGCCGCCTTATGGAATTCACAGCCATGAGGGATTTTTACGATTTTTGGTGATTCGGGAAAGCGCCTACAACGGCGAAATAATGGTCAATATTGTCACCGGATACGAAGCGCCCCAACTACTGGAGCCCCTTGCCCGGGGATTACAAACGCGTTTTCCGCAGGTTGTGAGCGTGGTTAATAATATCAACACGCGTTTAGCCCAGATCGCCGCGGGCGAAAAAGAAATTTTACTTGCCGGCAGACCCTACATTCGGGATAAAATCGGAGAATTTGTATTCAACATTTCGGCGAATTCTTTTTTTCAGACAAATACCCTGCAGGCGGAACGGCTTTACGACATTACGCTTGAATACGCGGAAATCGACGCTTCTTCGGTGGTGTGGGACCTTTACGCGGGAACGGGAACCATCAGTTTGTTTTTGGCGCAAAAGGCAAATAAAGTTATCGGCTTTGAACTTGCGGCAAGCGCCGTTTCGGACGCGCAAAAAAATGCCGAGGAACACGGGGTTGACAACGCAAAATTTGTAGAAGGCGATCTGCTCAAAACCCTGCGCGACACAAAACCTTTGCCGGATATTATTGTAACCGATCCGCCGCGTGACGGGATGCACGAAAAGGTTCTGAGGTTGATTAATTCAATCCCCGCCCAAAAAGTTGTTTACGTGTCATGCAATCCCACGACACTTGCCAGAGATTTGAAAATTCTTGCCGAACAGTTTGAAATTAAAGAGGTTCAACCGGTGGATATGTTTCCGCAGACCTATCATATTGAAATGGTCGTCAAATTAATACGCAGGAAAGGTTAAACGGCGAAAGATGGCGACGAGCAAAATTCGTAAATTAACCTTTGACGAAATCTTTGAACGCCAGCCCAATTTAGAAGAGTTGAAAAAACGTCCGCGTTTACCGATTCAAGTTTTGGTCGAAGATATCCGAAGTATGCACAATGTGGGTAGTATTTTCCGAACGAGTGACGGCGCAAGAATTCAGCATCTTTATCTTGCCGGATTCACGGCTCAGCCGCCGCGCATTGAAATCGATAAAACAGCTCTCGGCGCCACGGACAGCGTTCCCTGGTCGTATCACAAAAGCGCGGCTGAAATACTGAAAAAACTGAAAGAGCAGAACACGCAGATCGTTGTTGTTGAACACACTACAAAAAGCGTTAATTATGCGGAGGCGGATTACCGGTTTCCCGTTTGTCTGGTGCTGGGGAATGAAGTGGAAGGCGTAAGCGAAGAAGCGGTTCAGTTGGCTGACCTTGCCGTGGAAATTCCCATGCTGGGAATAAAGCAATCTTTGAATGTTTCCGTAGCTTATGGGATCGTTTTGTATCATGTTCTTGATAAGTATCTTAAAAATAACAAATTTAACCTTGACAATAACCGCACTGACCGATAAATTGTATTTGGAAACCGTTTAATAAAGGCGACAGGCATGTTTAAAACAACCATCCTGATCCTTGATCGCAATCCCCATCAGAGTGAGTTTTTTGTTCACTCTTTTCAGGAAGAAGGCATTTTAGCAAAACCAAACCACCGCCTCGAATCGTTAATGAAAATACTTGATGAATCGGACAACCAATTTGTGTTATTGGATTATCCCAGTTTAACCGCGGAAAAAAGAGACACGATAGTCCAACTTTTTAAATCGCTTAAATCCGACCGCGCTGTGGTTTACAATGTGCCCAAAGACGCCGCCAAGCGGATTGTTTTTTATGAATTGGGAGCCCTGCGCGTTTATGATCAAACGAATTCCATCGAAGAGGTTTTTCGCGGAGTGATGTGGTGGTTCGGGCAGTTCAGCAAACATCCGCCTCATAAAGAAGCCGACATCAAAGGCGATCTGTTTTACGTTGACCTGTTGACGTTAATTTGGGGGCTCGCGGAAAGCGGTAAAAGCGGCATCTTAAAAATAACCACTTCCCGCAATCACGGACACGTTTTTTTTAAGAACGGCGAAATTGTGGAAGCAAAGGTTTTAAACCATAGCGGACTGGACGCCTTTCTGCATATCTGCTTATGGGAAGAAGGTAAATTTGTTTTTACCGGCGGAGATGTTGAAAAAATCGAAAAAAACGTAAATGTCACGGTTCCGGGATTGATGATTCTTATTCAAAATTTAAAACTGCAGTTGGAGCCGCTCAAACGCCAGTTCAGAACAAACGAAAGCGTGGTACAGGCTATTAATTTGGGCGATTTACCCCTTTATGATATTCAGCTTGATCCGGAATTTGTTGATTTTTTAGCCATTCCCAGAGAATTGGGAGAGGTTTTGGAAAATCCTTTTTACCCGAATCATCAAACTTTGCAGCTATTAATCAAACTCAAACGATTCGGACTTTTGCGCGTCAACGAACCCATCGAAACTTTAATGCAAAGAGAAGGGATTTCGGTCGAAGGATTTTACGAAGATCAAAGCCTTTTCAAAAGGTTTGAGGTGGATCCGCAAAAAACGGACGAATTGAAACAGACCCTGGCTTTGGAAGACGGACAACGCGCTAAAATTGTTGTGATAAGCGATGACCTGAAAGTGTTAAAACACTATTTAAATACTCTGGTTGAATCGCCGGAAAAAGTTTTTTTGGAAAACAACATGTACATCGCTCAATTCAGTCTCGGGAAAGAGCTGGACATTGTGCTCATCGGAATGCGAGCGAATCATCAGCTTTTGCGGTTGTTATCCGTTTTGTCCGAACAGATTCACGGGTTTATGTTCCTGATCAACGCCCAAAACACAAGCGACACGGGATATTTTAGCTATTTGATTAATCAGGTGCTCTCTCAGCACGGTTGTCCCGCGATTTGCGCGGTAACTTACCTGAGCGGCGAAACGGATCCGGAAGAAATAAAAAAACAGTTTTTCCTTTCCTGGAAGATTAACTGGGCTCAATATGCTCCCAATAGTCAGGAAGACATGCTGAATACGATTTTCCGGATAGCCCCGGTCGAAGCGATAGAAGTAAAAAAAAGCCAGCAGGCTGAGGATGAAAAATGATTAATATCGCCGTTGTATCCGAAGAAAAGTCTTTTTTTGACCTTTTGATTACTCATTACAGCCGGCTGCCGTTGTACTTCCATTGGTTTAAAGATATGGATTCTTTTACCGAGCAGTTAAAACTTGAACAATGGCATGTGCTGTTAATGATCAATCGGGATTTTGACCGGCTTCATGATTGGTTGGTTAAGCTTAGCGAAAACAAGGTTAAAATTCCGATCGTATGCTCCACCCCAATTCCCACAACTGACGATCGGCAGCTGCTGTGGCAATTGGGCGTAAGAGAGATCATTCCCTGGCCCGTACACCGTCAGGAGCTCGAATTCATTTTAAAATCGTTCCATGAATTCCTTGCTCCGCCCGATGAAGAAGGAGAATATCTGTTTCAGGGGTCTCTGGAGTTTATTAACGGAATTAACCTGCTGCGCATGTTCGGTAAAAAAAGCTGCGACGGAATTCTTCATTTTCAATGGGCGGAGCGGAAAGGGCGCGTTGAATTCAAAGAGGGACAAATTGTACACGCCAGTTACCGGCAAATGGATCCGCTGACTTCCGTTTTGGTGTTAAGCTCGTGGAATCACGGATTTACCTCTTTTAAGCCCGATCAATATGTGTCGCGGCGATCGATTATGTTAGCCAACGAGCAGATATTTTCCGAATGCAGAGAATATTTCAAGGAGCGCGAATCGTTGCTTAAGCTCTTTCCGTCTGTTCACACTCCCTTGTATCCCCATCCCGATTTGAATTATGAGGATTTCGGGCACAGCGAACGGCAGTTGCTTCATCAGATGCGTAAAGGTAAATGTCTCGAAGAGATAATGAATACTTACGAAGGCGATTTTAATTTTCTGTTGAAAAAGCTGACCACGTGGTTTGAAAAACGTTACATTCTTCCGGAAAAAAAATATCAAAACATTAAAGCCGAAAAAGAAAAAGAAGATTCCGCTCCGGCTTTCAGGCGTCTGGTTCAAAAAATATTTAATCGGAAAGAAAGTTCCGTTGAAGAAACGTTTACTTCCGATTTTGAATCGGAAGTACAGGCAGAAGAAGAGAGTCGAAAAGAATATTTTTTTAATCAAAAAGAACTCCTCGAAAATATCAACCGTCGATTGGAGGAATAAATTTGAATAAAACGATTCTCGAAACGGCGATTATTCTTAAAGAATGGTCATTGATTTTGAACGAATGGCAAGAGTTGCGGATTTCCGAAACCATGTTCCCGCCCCACCTGCGATATGTTGAATTAAACGTTAAAGACGATATTACCGTGATGGTTTATTTACTGGATTCTCTGATAAAATCCGATTTTAATTTGGCTGATAAAATAATTCCTTACATTCCGTTTTCCTATTTGTATTTTGCCGAATTAGACGTTAATGTTGAACGTTTAATGAAAACGTACGTCAATCGCTATCAAACGCCTCTACTGTTTCTTGCCCCGGAAGATGACAAGTTAAAAGAAAGAATCGACGCGAACGCAAATTTTGCTTCAAAGTTATCCGATGTAATATTCTTTAAAAGAAACGATATACCCGAAGTCGCCTGGAAATCGATAATCGCCAGGGGCATTCAAAGAATTATTCCGGAAGCGATTGATTCGAATGTCGGTAACCAAAACAATAATGTAGCCTAACAAAATACTAACAGAAAATTAATAACATCATAACACTATTTTTAAACATTCGATCAGAGCCTGTAAATGAAGAAAGGATGATGTTTTGGCAAAGGCAAAAATTTATATAGTGGATGATGAAGAAGATATTCTCGATCTGGTCGATTATGTGTTATCAAAAGAAGGATATGAGGTGATTAAGCTTAGAACCGGCGAAGAGATTTTGCGGCGTGTAAAAAGCGAAATTCCCGACTTGATTTTGTTAGACCTGATGCTTCCGGGCGTTGACGGATTGGATGTTTGTAAAGTATTAAAACACACGGCTGATACTTCGGGAATTCCGGTTATTATGCTTACGGCAAAGGGAGAAGAAGCCGATATTGTTACCGGACTGGAATTGGGCGCGGACGATTACATCCCCAAACCGTTCTCGACCAAAATACTGCTCGCTCGCGTAAAAGCGGTGCTCAGACGCCGCCACCAAAAACAAACCGATTCAATGGAGATTATCAGGATTCATGATTTGATGATTCATCCCGGCAGAAGAGAGGTGTTGGTTAACGATAAACCCATTAATCTGACTTACACGGAATTCAGCCTCCTCTACTTTTTGGCGCAGCGACCGGGCTGGGTTTTTACCAGATATCAGATTGTGGACGCCCTACGCGGCGAAGATTACCCCGTAACCGAAAGATCTGTGGATGTTCAGGTTGTGGGCTTGAGAAAAAAATTGGGGGAAGCTGGTAAATATATTGAAACCGTAAGAGGTGTGGGCTACCGTTTCAGGGAAGTTTTATGACGCACAAACGCCAAATTTGGCAGGTTTTCCTGTCTTTTATTATCATTAATTTTATTGTCATGATGGCAATTGTCTGGTACACCGTCGGCAAATCGAAAAACCTGATTAAAGAAATTTATTTTCAGGAACTTCAGAGTAAGGCTCTGGTAGTGGCGCGTTCCGTTGAAGATGATTTACAACCCGAAAAATACGAAAAGATCAACCGGAAACTGAATTATCTTTTTTACGATTTGAATTCTTATGTTACGGTTATACTGCCCAACGGAAAGGTAATAGCCGACACGCGCAAAGACCCCTCGCAGTTGGATAATCATGCCGATCGCCCGGAAATCAAAGAAGCGCTGCAAGGGCATATCGGTCGTAATATTCGCTACAGTTATTCGGTCGAAAAAGATCTGATTTATGTCGCTGTTCCCGTTTATAAAGGAGGACAGGTTATTGCCGTAGTCCGGACCTCCTTCCCCTATTCCGCCACCGAACGTATATTTGACGCCATGCAGTCCGAAATATTTCTTTTCCTGATCGTTCTGATAATTCTGATAATTATTTTCGGGTATTGGATAGCTCGTCGAATTAGCGCGCCGCTGGAAGAGATTGCGCTCAGCGTGGAGCGTGTGGCTGACGGCGATTTTTCCATTCGATTAGGCGATTTTTCGTCTAAAGAAATGCATCGCCTGGCGGAAGCGTTTAATAAAATGATCAATGAGCTGGAATTGCAAATAAAAACCATTGATCAGCAAAAAAATCAACAACGGGCTATTTTCCACAGCATGAGCGAGGGGATTTTGGCAATTGATCATAACGAGCGCATAATAGCCATAAATCGGGCGGTCGGCAATCTGCTGGGGATTTCCGAACAGGCGATAGGGCGCAGCGTTCAGGAAGTTGTCCGGAATAGCCACCTGCTTAAGATTATTCATCAGGCGTTGGAAAACGGAGATTTGATCGAAGACGAAATAATATTCAGGGAAGAACCGCTGCGTTTCGTTCAGGTGCACGGCACAAGCCTGCAAAATGATCGCAACGAAACCATCGGCGCCATGGTTGTTTTGAACGACGTGACGCGATTGCGGCGCCTTGAAGAAATCCGCCGCGATTTTGTGGCTAATGTTTCCCATGAAATCCGCACTCCCTTAACTTCGATAAAGGGATTTGTGGAAACGCTGCTCGACGGCGCTATTTTGGAAAAAGAGACGGCTGAACGATTTTTGAAAATTATTTATAATCAGACCAACCGCCTGAATTCGATCATTGACGATTTGATGGTGCTTGCTTCGCTGGAGCAAAAAGAAGAGCGCGCCGAGTTTCAATTTTCCGAAGAACCGCTGGAACCGGTGATAGAAAACGCCATCCATGTGTGTCAAAGTTTTGCCGAAGAAAAGAAGATTGTCGTTAAAGCGGAATGCCCGGGAACTTTAGCAGTAAAGATGAATCCCACTTTGATTGAACAGGCGTTAATCAATCTGATCATGAACGCGATTAAATACAGTCCGGAAAATACCGAGGTTCGGGTCTGCGCGGAAGAAACCGGAAATGAAATAGTGATCAGCGTAATAGATCAGGGAATAGGAATTCCCAAAGAATATCAGGAAAGAATATTCGAACGCTTTTATAGAGTGGATAAAGCCCGCAGCCGTACGTTGGGCGGAACTGGTCTGGGTTTGGCTATTGTTAAACACATCGTAAAAGTACACAACGGTCGGGTTGGCGTGGAAAGTAAACTGGGAAAGGGAAGTACTTTTTACATCTATTTGCCCGTCTGATGAACCGTTAAAAAACTCGACTCAATCTGCGCAATCAGCGTAATCAGGTTAATCCGCGGTCTAATCTGCGGTAAATAATAACCGCCAAGCACACAAAGGAGTCACAAAGCG
>JAJRSN010000099.1 GCA_024278715.1 Calditrichota bacterium | reverse complement strand
TCCTCTTCTTCCTCTTCAACTTCATCTTCAATTTCTTCTTGTTCCTCTTCAAGCTCTATGTCTTCCGGCTCGACTTCTTCGATTTCCTCGATCTCCTCCGCCTGTTCCGTTTCAACGGGCGCTTCACCCACATCGATATCGTCAACCGAAATTTCGATTTCCTGCTCATCAAGACTTTCCAACTGATCGAATTCCACTTTTTCAGCCGGTTTTTCGGGCGCGCCTTCCAATCTGCCAAAAAGAATGCCCTCGATCTCGTCAAAAGACAACTCCGTCATTTGAACTTCACGCTGGGCTTCTTCTATTATCTCCGCCAGATCGGTCAAATTACGATCTCTTAACGCCGCGCATAAAACGTTAACCGGCAGCGAGGTAATCTGTGTTCCCCGGGCTTCGCTCAGAAAGTTCATAATCGTTTTAACAACTTTAAGCGTCATTTCCACCCGATTTTCTGAGAACACCTTTTCATCGATTCGATTCAGGAGCTCGACGAACTGATCCTGAGAAATCTGTTTGAGGTATTTTGTATTAAAATAATCCGAAATGGCTTCTTTGTAATATTCAAACTGAAAAAAGTATTTAAGAATATCGTAAACCTCGATCGTGGAAATGATAGGACCGTCTTTAAATAAAAATTGCGTGAGCGTGCGATGAGGTTCGATCACAAAATTCATCTGCAGTTTAACCGCGCGTTCCAGTAATTGATTAAATTTAGTGACATGAAACTGCGCCGTTTGCTTCAAAATATCAAAAATTTGATCAATTAATACTCTGACTTCCGGCAGATCGTAGTTAAAACGATCGCTGCCGCTGAATTTTTCCTCCTCTTCTCTTATCCACAATTCCACTTCCTGATCAAAAAAATGTTTGATGGATTGCGGAATATCAAGCGTCATCAAATACCCAAGCGGAACATAAGTCATTTTGTCGTCTGTAATTACGGTCTGCCTGATTCGATTGATAAAAACATCGATAACTTGCTCTAACATATTTCATCCCTCAATTTAACAACTGAACAAAAATAATCTTTATATTGCTTTACAGCAAGTGCAATATACTATTATTCCTTAATTATTTGAATCCAAACCTTACGATGGCGCGGACCGTCGAATTCACAGAAGTAAATTCCCTGCCATGTTCCCAACTGCAAATGCCCGTTTTCCACGATAACGGTTTCGGAACTCCCGAACAGAGAAGCCTTAATATGCGCCGCGGAATTGCCCTCAAAGTGGCGGTAATTATCTTCAAACGGAATCACTTTATTTATTTCGTACAGAATATCCCGCTGAACCGTTGGATCGGCATTTTCGTTAATAGTCACCGCCGCCGTGGTGTGGGGGACAAAGATCACCGCCAGCCCGTTTTGAACATTCTCTTCACTAATCGTTTTTTGAACCAGTCGAGTAATGTCAACCAATTCTGTCCGGCTCTTTGTCCGGATATCAAGTTTAACCATTCAGCGCTCCTTGTTAAAAACTCATGTTTTCAACTTTTTCTTCCGAGCCGCCGGGAATAATACATTGTTCAGAATCAAACGGTATCCCGGCGAATTTTTATGCAGGCTCAAATCGGTCGGAGGATCTCCTACCCGATGGGTGTAATCTTCGGGATCGTGCCCGCCGTAAAAAGTAAAGGTTCCCTTGCCGAGATTGCCGTGAATATATTTCACCTCGTCGGTGCCTTCTATTTTTCCCATAATCACAATATTGGGTTTAATTTTATCCTCCCGGAACATGGTGGTTTGCCCCATAAAACCTTTTATTACATTTACGTGATCCTGGGTAAGCATAGTGGGCACGGGATCGTATTTTGCCGAAAATTCGAACAAGGTAAAATAATCCGTTTCCGGGTCTCTCAGGCGCGGCATGTTGCTGGGCGGCACATCAATATCCGAAAATTCATAGATCGCCGGATCGGTAATCAATTTAAAGTTCTGAAAGGCAAAGGTCTGGCTAAAATCCAATTTCTTCTGATAGTCCGGATCGATCCCGTCGCCGTCGAAAACCGCGTCGCAAATATCGGTATTTTGTGCCGCCAGAGCGATATCAAGAGCATCGGTCGCCGAACACATGGCAAATAAAAAACCGCCTTTTAAAACATATCTGCGGATTTCAACGGCAACCGCCGCCTTTTCTTTGCTTACTTTGCTAAACCCCAACTCCTTGGCTAATTTTTCCGATTCCAATTGCTGGCGGATGTACCATGGCTGATTGTGGAAGGCAGCCCAAAATTTTCCGTATTGTCCGGTAAAATCCTCGTGATGCAAATGAAGCCAGTCGTAATTCGCCAGCTTTCCTTCCAACACGTCCTTGTCATAAATTTTGTCGTATTTGATTTCGGCGTAATCCATGGCTAAGGTTACCGCATCGTCCCAGGGCTGCGAAGTTGGCGGCGTGTAAATGGCGATTCGCGGCGCTTTTTCAAGGAGCACGCGTTCCATATTATTTTCTTCTATCGTAGCGTAAATGCTGTTAACCTGAACCCCGTCTTTTAACTCATATTTCACCCCGCGCAACTGGCACTCTTCTCTGAAAATCGGCGTATCCGAAAAGAGAAACGAGCCGCCGCGATAGTTAAGCAGCCATTCCACATTCACACCCTTTTTAAGCACCCAGTACGCTATTCCGTAAGCTTTAAGATGATCGGTCTGAGTGAGATCCATGGGAATTAAAATAAACTGCGCCCGCGCGAACTGAAATATTAAAACAACAAACAGAAAAATTTTAGCCATTAACTTCATCTATTGCACCTGCTCCTTTATTAACCGATCCTTCAAGCGACGCGCTCTTTCGCGCGCCTTTTCCAAATAAAAACTGTCCGGATAATTCGTTATGATCATCCGATAACTCTGAAAGGCGTCCTCCCAGCGTTTTTGACGCTCCTCGGCGGAAGCCAAAATAAAAATCAAACGGTCCATGTTCACATAATCCGGGTATCTGGAATTCATTTCTTTTACAAGAGCTTCAACACGGTCAAATTTTCCGAGCTTTGTCAACAGTTCCGCGGCTCGTTCCGCGCATTGCGGGCTAAGTCGAGAATTCGAATAAGCCAGTTCTTCAAAAATCCCCGCCGCCTCCGACAGTTTTTTCTGACGGATAAGAAATTCCGCTTCGCCGTACTTTGCCAATAACGCCGAATCCTGCTGAGCGCGGCTTAATAAAATCATGCGCTCAAGAACATTGTTCGAAAGCGAATCTTCCGCCCGTAACTTTACCGATAATTCTTCAAATGCCTTTCGGGCTCCGGTCAGTTTCCCTTTGTAAAACAGTTCTTCGGCTTTAAAATATTGAACAATCGTCTGGTAAGAAGGTGATTTAATTTCGTTCATGTATTGATTTGCATTTTCCAAATCGCCTTTAATTAAATGAGCGCGCGCCAGCTTAAAACGCACGCGGTCTTTGTTGCGAAAATACGACTTTGCCTTTAATATTAGCGAATAATTCTGAATGGCGCGGTCTGTGTCTTCATAAAAATCAAGAAAAATATCTCCCTTTAATTCCAAGGCAGCCCAATGGTAAACCGAAGGACTTTGGTTGCTCAGTATTCGATCCGTTATCTTCAGCGCCAGATCCACCTTTTTTTGCACTTCATCTGCGTCGCCTTTTTTAGAAATTTGCACCCCCCACAAATAATAATTGCGGGCTAACTCCAGCCTGTATTGATCCGCCTGTTTCGGAGATTTGCTCTCTTTTAGCAGCAGCTTCAGTCCCTTAACGGCGTAACTGTAAGCGCGGTTGGAAGATACTTTGTTAATAAACCTGTACAAATAATTTGTTTTCGGGGATTTCCGGTGGAGTTCCAGATAAACCGAAAACGCCTGATCGTACTCTTTTGCCCGCAGAAAAAGATCCGCTAAAATTTCATCAACGCCGGTCTGCGCTTTAAATTCTTTTTTGTACTCTTTTATTGCCTCAATTATCTGCAAAACAACCGCGCTGTCGCCGGTCATGGAAATAATTTGCGAACGAACATAACCGAATTGCTTGGGATAAAAACGGTAATAATTAAGGTAACTCGCGGCGGCTTCTTTGTAATTTAATTGAGCGCGATAGATCATGGCAATATCACGATAAAGCGATTGCTGACGGTCGGCGTTTTTAATTGCCATTTGATAAACCTGAATGGCTTTATCGTAAAGGCGCAACTCTATTAAAGCTGAACCTATTATTCGGTACAGATAGGCGTTTTTAGGGTTTTTTTGAATTAATTGCTCCCATAGTCCAAACGCCGCCTCTTGTTCCCCGTTTAAATAATAGGCTCTGCCCAATTTAACCCGGTATTCAAAATCGTCGGGAAAGCGCTTGATAATTTCATTCAAAAATTGAATCGCTTCTTTGTACCGTTTTAGTTTTTCGTAACATTCCTGAATATCGTTAATCAAGGGTTTTGAAATTTTACCCGACTTGTAAATTTGTAAGTACAAATCCAGAGCCTGTTCATAATTGCCCGACTTTTTCAGCAAAGTAGCAATTCGTACGCGATTATCCCTCTGCGCAAAAAGCGACGAGGAGATCAGCACCAAAAATAAAAGAGAAATTACCGGCTTATGCAAATAATTGCAGAATCTCATCACAAACAGCCATTCCCTTTCCTGTTAGCCGAAAATACTTCTTCTCGACAATCGCATATTCTTTTAATACAAGTAATTCAATAGTTTTACGATATGATTCCATAAAAGATCGTTTAAATATCTTTTCAAAATAGGGAATATCCAATCCCTCGTAAGTGCGTAATCTCAAAAAGATGTGCTCAAATTCCCTGATTTTGTCAGTTAACGGCTCAACAAAATCAACGGGTATTTCATTCTTCTGAATCCGCTTCAGATAAGCTTGCACAGAACGGACGTTTGCCTGCCGTTTATTTCCCCAAAAACTGTGCGCGGATGGACCAAAACCTAAATAGGGGACATGCAGCCAATATTTGTAATTGTGCGCCGAAAAAAATTGCGCAGAACGGGCATAATTTGAAACCTCGTAAGGAATGTAATCATGGCGACGTAAAAATTCCGTTGTCAACAAAAAAAACTCCAGCTCCTCGTCTTCGGATTTTGCTTTAAATTTACCCTTCTGCTTTTGCAGGTAAAACGGCGTTCCTTCTTCGAAGATTAAATTGTAAGCGGAAATATGTTTTGGTTGCAGACTTACCCCCTGCCCGAGCGAATAAAGCCAGTCTTCTTTTGTTTGATCGGGAAGGGCGTAAATAAGATCAATTCCGATATTCTCAAATCCGGCTTTCCGAGCGGCGTTAAATGTTTGACGGGCTTGATCCG
>JAJRSN010000006.1 GCA_024278715.1 Calditrichota bacterium | reverse complement strand
GCGGGATCGATATAAATTGTGTAACCGCTGTAAACACCGCTAACGCTGTCACTGTAATTATCGATTTCGCTGAACATCACATCCCGCGCATCATCGTAACTCAGAACAGTAGCGGGTTTGTAGTTAGCCCGCAAACTGTCGATGAGTTCCTGACCGGTTAATCCGGGAAAAACCGTTTCTTGCCCGTAAACGACGAGGACAAAAAGCAATAATAAGCTGAATAAACCAGGCAGCGAAGTTCTGATATACTTCATCATTGTAATCTCTTCATTCTTAAATTAGGTTTTCATTTAACTTATAATCGACCCGAATTTCGCATTTAGTTAATAGAAAATGGGCATTGAACAGAAAATACACATATTTTATTATTTATCCAAAGAAAAAAAGAAGACCCGACAGCCGCGCCGTCGGGTCCTTTTTGGTTAGAGGGGAGGGGGATTTAAGGGAGATCATTCGTTTTTCTTGCCAAAATCCTTTTCCAGAGGAATAAAAGGCAAAATTAAAAATCCAGGGATGGTGGCTATCATTACCCAGATAAAAAAGTGGTGGTAGCCGATCAATTCCTGAACCCATCCGGAAAACATGCCGGGGATCATCATTCCTAACGCCATAAACCCTGTTGTAATGGCAAAATGCGCTGTTTTGTGTTCGCCCTGCGAGGCATAGATCATGTACAGCATGTAAGCGGTAAATCCAAATCCGTACCCAAATTGCTCGATTGCCACGCACAAATTTACGATCCATAAGTTATCGGGCTGGACATAAGAAAGATAAACATAAACCACATCGGGCAGGTTAATGGCAACAGCCATCGGCAGCAGCCAGTATTTAAGTCCGTGTTTGGCAGCCAAAAATCCGCCGAGAAGTCCGCCCAAAGTTAAAAATAAAATTCCCACAGTTCCGTAAACAAAACCCACCTGACCGGTTGTTAATGCTAATCCTCCGGCTTCCTGAGCGTCGAGTAAAAAGGGCGAAGCCAATTTGACCAACTGAGACTCTGCCAGACGGTAAAGCAGTAAAAACGCCAGAATATAACCGATTTTTTCTTTTTTAAAGAAAAGGACAAATGTATTAATGAATTCTCTGAGAATATTGGCGGCGCCGGTCGTCAAACCGGGTCGATCGCTGTCGGGATAGGGCAGAATGAATTTATGATAAAGGAAAAACAGGACAAACATTCCGGTTAAAAAGAAAAAGGTTAACGACCAAGCGAGGGGAATGTTGCCCGCGGTTGCCGTAAAGGTCGCCGAGGATTTGTGCTTTAGTTTGGGGTCTAACTGAATAACCGCCAGGGCTGGTTTCGTCCAATTTTGATCGTTAAATGTTATGCGCCCCCCGTAGGCGCTTCCTTACAGCAAAAAAACGCTTTTGTCGCCGGAAGTTCTGCCAAAATTTATGACGACTTCTTCATCCTTTTTCGGCTTATCGGAAAGATAAAAATAGATCAAACCGATATTGCCCGTAAATCGCGAATCGCTGAGTTTCTTTTCCTCGCCGAAATTTTGTTTGATCCATTCGCCGATCGGACCGGCTACATTATTGTGCCACCACGATTCCTCGCTTTTCGGCTTTATTGTATGATATTTGTCGGGACGAGAAAAACCGTTTTTAACATTCCATTCGCGCACCAAATTTAATACAGAATCAACATATTGGCGATTGCGGGGTACGGCGGCAATTTTCAGGTTTTCCGGAGGATAATGCAAAATGCGCAGCTCTCCGGGCTGAGGCTGAATGCGGATTGAATCCGGGTGAAAGGGCTGTACAACCGCGACATCTGGGTCTGCAATTACGTTTAATTTTACGCTCTCCAATCCGGTATTACTTTCCAGATATCCCGCGAGAATGATTAACAATCCCTGCCCGGTAATCATGGCGAATCGATAAAATGTGCTTCGCACGCCCACAAACCACGCTTGTTGATATTCCGTTAAACCCAGCATGTAAAAACCGTCGGCGGCAATATCATGTGTGGCTGAGCTAAACGCCAGTAGCCAAAAGAAAATAAGCGTGAATTTAAAAAACGTGGGTAATGGGATGGATAAAGCGATTCCGGCTAAACCCGCGCCGATAAATAATTGCATCGTTAAAATCCAGAAGCGCTTTGTTTTTACCAAATCGACTACAGGGCTCCAAAGCGGTTTGATTACCCAGGGTAAATACAACCAACTGGTATAAAGCGCTATATCGGCATTCGATACGCCCAGGCGTTTGTACATGATGACCGAAACCATCATCACTACTACATAAGGAATTCCTTCGGCAAAGTAAATGGAAGGCACCCAAAGCCACGGAGAACGTGTTTTTTTCTGCATAAAAAGTCCAATCCAATCTCTTTCAATATATCCGCTTCAAAATACTACCGGGATAATAGTGGAAAACAATTTCATCGGATGTATAACCTTTCAGGGACATCCCCAGAGCACCTATTTGACACAAACCTACACCATGTCCCCATCCGGCTCCTAAATAGATAAACTCGTCCGGAATTTCGGCTTCGGCGGGCATTGTTTTAATAATAATTGCCGAGCTGTAAAGAAAAGACGGATGCAGCGCGCGGCGAATATCATATTCGCTTTTTAAAAGAAATGTTTTTTGCCGGTTTTGATCATCAAGGTAAATGATTTCAATTTGATTTGCCCGACCAGAACCTCCTCTTGATTTTACCGTTATTCGTTTAACGGCTTTGGCGTTAACGCCGCAGTATCGATTTAAATTTTGCACCAACGCTTTTTGCGAAACCCGAATCGTCCAGCGAAAATAGCGACCCTCTTCGTCCACGCTGCCGAGGTACTTCTTTAAATCGGATTCGGGAACTACATTAGGCGAGCAAAACGTTTTCGGCGAGCTAACGAGCCATTTTTCAATATTTTTTTCGTTAGATAACGGTTTTTGCCATTCCGGGGGGTCTTTTTCGGCATCGGCTTTAATTTTTGTATAGGGTAGCGGCTTGCCGCCCCAAATTGTGTCGAACGATTCCATTACCCCGCCGCAGCTTTTTGAATAACGCGCGTCGCAGATTTTATCCTGATACAACAGAACCAATCCGCGTGAATTTACGGTAGCCTGAACCGACAAGTCGCTTAAAAATGTGGTTCCCTGATATCGCTGGCAACAATCATCATTGCAGACATCCATCCCCAGAGGGCGGTGCTTTTGTTCGACATTAGCCAGCAGCCACGAACGGGCTGCGATTGTCTGCGCCTCTAACAACGCGATCGGGCATTCGGCGCCCATTTCCGATGTTGCCACACACATCAGATATTTTTCGATCGGCAATTCATTAATAAGAATGAGCTGCTTTTCGATTCTGCGTAAAACGAGCGTTTCGGGCAGGGTAACGTTAATGTATTTTCGCCAGTGGAAACTTCGACCGGTAATAACGTTTTTTACCAAAACGCCCTGTCCCGGAACCAGACGATTAGAAGGGAAGACAGGGAACAGGCGGATTTCGCCCGGCGCCTTAAACTCCTGATCGCCGATGCGGAAATTTATCTCTTTGCCCGCCAATTTGAAAAAAATCTCGGTTTCCGGTTCAAGCAAAAATGACTGCCCGGAAAATTCGATTTGATAATCTTCGTTTTTCGGCAACCGAATCGAAAGAGAGGTGAATTCGTCTTCGGGAAGAATTATCCCGACATTAATTGTAGGTTCGCTTTCGGGTATCGCGCCAGCTTCAAGCATATCTGCCTTTCTTGTTTTCTATCAACCGCAAATCCTTAACGGATTCCTAAAATTAAAATCATCGTGTCATTTTTTTGAAACTTAAATATGCGTCTATTCCTGCTCCCAAAGCCGGGGCTTCCCGTAACTTTGACGTAACCAGAATGCGTTCAATATTTTGATAATGGCTCTTTGCCCTGGCGTCCAGAACCAGGGAATTTTTGATCAGATTTTGCAGACGGGTTATCAGGGGTTTTTCTAAAACAGATTTTCCCGCCGGAGAATCCAATAATTCGCCCAATCTTTGCCCGATAATAATTCTTTCCATTAAAATTTCTCTGAACGGATGATCGCCGGAAAGCGCGGGGCGGTTGGGATTCAGGAAGCCGAACAAATTTTGCCAACCGGAATAAATAGTCGTAATTCGTTCGTAAATTAAAAGTCCCAAATTGTTCACGATTAATTTGAAAGCTTCCTGAGCCGCTTTTTCGCCTTTTGCCGCGAATTCTGCGATTTGCAGAGGATAAATTTGCTTGGCATTCAATTCGGCGACATCTTTTCCGGCAATTTCGGCATACAAAGCCTGAATGCCGCCTGCGGATGCAAATCGTTCCAAAGAGCGTCCGTCTTCGCTCTTCATTTCCCAGCTTTTCGCCATCCAAGATTTAATCCGATCAAAGGGAAGCAATTTACCCTTCAATTTTAGAGCGTCAGCCACGCCGGTGCCCCCGCCGAGGTAATAGGCATTGTCCACATCTCTAAAAAGTCCTTCGGTCGAATAATTTTCGCCGATTCCGCAGTAGTCGGCGTCGCTGCCGATGCGGTTTATCGGGGCTTCGAACCAAATGCCTTTCAGTGCAAGCCGTTTTTCCAGAGAATCGGCATAATCAAGAATGCGCGGTCCGTTAGCGACAACCTCAATCCCTCGCTGATCGGCTGTTTTTAAACCGGGCATGCCCAAACAGACAAGAATACTGTTTCTCCCCGTCCGTTGTACCAATTCCTCGATCACCACGGCGCTCGCTTCCACGTAAACCGCTCCCTGCTGTTTTTCGTCACCGGTCAACTCTATTTCCTGTGCGTCTCTCTGCCTTAATTGCAAAGAAACATCAACCGGTTTAAAATGGGGTAAAAATCCCGGAATTTCGGCGTAAGATTTTTGCGCGTTATGATTTCCCATTGAAAAAGAAAGCGTTTTTTCATCCGCCAAAACTTCCCAGCCGCTGACTTTAGTAGCTCCGCCGTCTATTCCCAACAATAAAAAAGAGGACTTTTTTGCCACGACATTCCTTTCTTTTCTTCTCCGAAAGACTTCTATTTTGCTTTATTGAGTTTTTGCCGCCTGAGGATAGTTTCGGCGCGCATGTAATCTTTGGCTTCGTCGTTGCGGTCGATGGTCGCCTGATCGATGCTGTGATCGGTTCCGCCGGAATGACGCACCACTTCGTAAATGGCGTCCCACACACGCCCGATCCGATGACGTTCGCTTACCTGCAATACCATGTTGTAATCTTCGCCGTAATTACGCGCAAACGGCTCTTCATTCATGCTAAAACCGATTTCTCTGATAACCTGAATGGGCAAAGAACGCGGAGCTCCGGCGCCGTTGATGCGCAACAAATTATTGCGTCCGTTTTCTTCCGTCCATTCGTCATGGGTGACAACCGGAAGATCTTCCATGCGGAAATAACTTCCGTCATCTTCCAACTGCCAAACTTCATACGATCCGATAACCATTCCTATTCTGGGGTCGCTCTCATAGACTTTTAAAATCTTTTCCACTGCATCGGGTTTTAAACGGTCGTCCGAATCCAATTGAACATAATATTCGCCGCGGGCAATTTGAGCGCCCATATTCAAACAAAAACCGATATTATTGATGTCAAAAACAAGCAGGCGAACATCCGGTTTATCGGGAGAAAACTTGTCGCCTCCGGGCATGAAACGCTTAACTTCTTCAATTGTGGGATCATCCGGACCGCCGTTTACCACCACAATCACTTCCACTTCTTTCACGGTTTGATTCTGAACGCTTTCGATCGCCGTTCTGATGAATTTCGGTCGGTTGTTAACCGGAATGATTACCGACGCTTTAAGTGCGGCGTCCGGCGGAGCGGAGGGTCTCGGTTTGTAGAATGCGCCCGGCGCAAGATAAGCGTTAATTCGTTTTAAATGTTCGGTGATAACCCTTTCGGCTTCCAATTGACTCTCTTTGCTTGCCATCAGATAATCAAAAACATTGTGTGTTTTTCCTTTGGACACAACTCGATAAAGCGAGCCGTTGTAACGGTTGGCAATATGGACTAATTCGGACTTCTCCGAAATCCGCAGCCTCAAATCATAAAGCGTATTGAATTTTAAAGAAGTGTCGGCATTACCGCTCTCTTCAACAACCTGTTTTCTGAGGAAAAAGACGCGACCAAAATCCTGATTGTCGCGAACCCGACCGACATGGTGTTTTAAAAGGTGCAATTCGCGTACAACGCCGTCTTCCTCCAATTCGTAATCGGCATAAACCATTCCGGCGTTCCGATGGCGCTGCATAGTTTGCAGATAAAGGTCCAGAGCAGCCCGCTTTAATTGAATTTCCGTCTCCTGATTATTGACATAAAGCATGAACGGCGCTTTGGCTTTTTTAAAGGCAAGATTTAATTGTTCTCCCAAAGTCGCATCACCGGTTTCAACTATCTGCAAAGGAACTGATTTTGTATTATATCTTTCCGTTTGATCAGCCAAATCTTCGTTTTTTTTCGCGGCAAGCAAAATAATTTCAAAATTTTGATTGGTTTGCAATAACAATGATTGTATGGTCGGCGTTAATCTTTTTTCAGAATCCTGATGAAGAATCACTGAGCATTGAATGTCTTTCATTCGAAACTCCCAAGTTTTTGTTTTATTATTAGAATAGTTTAATATAATAAAAATTGTTTTCTGATTTTAAGAAATTTTTTAATATCTTTCTGCCATTTTCTTGAGATTTCTTCCACAGAGCGACCCTGTTGCAGGTCTTTCATAATCCAGTCGCATCCCATAACTTTAT
>JAJRSN010000005.1 GCA_024278715.1 Calditrichota bacterium | reverse complement strand
TCGGGCGTTTTCAATCTTTATTTTTAACGATAAGGGCGAATTGCTTCTTCAACAACGAAGCAAAGAAAAACGGTTGTGGGGACTGTATTGGTCCAATACCTGTTGCAGCCATCCGCGCAAGGGAGAAACTTACGAGCAGGCTACCCATCGACGGCTTAAGGAAGAATTGGGTCTGGACGCCCCGTTGAAATTCCTGTTTAAATTTAAATATCACGCCCGTTTTAATGACGCCGGATCCGAAAATGAATTGTGCTCGGTTTATGTCGGGAAAACAAACGCCGATCCCAGGGTGAATCAAAACGAAATTGCCGCCATTCGCTTCATTTCACCGGAAGAGCTGGAAAAAGAGATGTCGGAACATCCCGAACGCTTTACGCCCTGGTTTAAAATGGAATGGGATCGGATAAAAAAGGATTACCCGGACGTGATTAAATCGCTTTAAATCTGTCCGGTACGATTAATCGGTTAAATAAAAAGGGTGCGCCTTATGCCGGTACGTCCCATTAAAAATATCGGAATTATTTCCACAAGAATCGCCGGAACCGACGGCGTTTCGCTGGAGATCGCCAAATGGGTCGAAATTCTGGAGCGAAATCGGTTTCAATGTTTTTATTTCGCGGGCGAACTATCCACGCCTAAATCCAAATCCTATTTGGCGGAAGAAGCCTTTTTCGAACACCCTGAAATACGTGAAATCACGCAGTCTCTTTTCGGTGTTCGGAAGCGTTCTGCGGAGACGACCGCCAAAATCCACAAATTAAAAGACAAGCTTAAACAGGAACTCTACCGCTTTATTAAAAAATTCGACATCGACTTAATCATTCCCGAAAACGCCCTGACCATTCCCATGAACATTCCTTTGGGATTAGCCGTTACCGAGATAATCAACGAAACCGGTATTCCGACAATCGCCCACCATCACGACTTTTTCTGGGAGCGCGATCGCTTTTTGGTCAACGCCTGTCAGGATTATCTGAACATGGCGTTCCCTCCCGATCACCATCAGATTCGCCACGTGGTCATCAATTCGCTTGCTTCAAAAGAATTGAGCTACCGCGTGGGCATCTCTAACACGGTTATTCCCAATATTTTTAATTTTGAAGAAGAACCGGCGACTACTTCAAAAGCGAGCGGTAAACTGAGAAAAATGATCGGTCTCGGCGAAAGCGATCCCTTCCTTTTACAGCCCACCCGCATTGTGCCGCGTAAATGGATTGAACGTTCAATCGAAATCGTAAGCTATCTGAATTTAAAAAAACCGATTTTGGTGGTTTCGCATTCCGCGGGCGACGAGGGTCAGGAATACTATCAAAGAATTGTGGAATATGCGGAAAAACACAAGGTGCAACTTGTCTTAATAGATCATTTGATCGGAGATAACAAACGTTCGGACGGGAAAGAATACACCATTACCGATGTCTATCAAAGCGCTGACCTGGTAACGTATCCCAGCGGTTACGAAGGATTCGGAAACGCCTTTTTAGAAGCCATTTACTATCAAAAACCCATCGTTGTGAACCGCTATTCCATTTACAGGGTGGATATCGAACCCAAAGGCTTTGATGTGATTACTATTGACGGTATTGCCACTAAAAAGTGCATTACCAAAATCAAACGCGTTCTTAAGGACGAAGAGCTGCGCGAAAAAATGGTCAAAAAGAATTTTGAATTGGGAAAACGCTATTTTTCTTACGAGGTCGCCGAACGGAAATTACTTTATTTGATCGGAACATTTGAAAACTGAGGATCGCTGCGCCATGCCCGAAAACATAGCTATTTTGCATTACTCCTGCCCTCCGGTTGTTGGTGGAGTCGAAGAGATTGTGCGGCAGCAGGCTACGCTTTTTTACCGTTACCACCACCCGGTTAAAGTGCTTGCCGGAATGGGCGACTATTTTCAAACCGGAATCGA
Organism: Calditrichota bacterium; assembly: GCA_024278715.1. Lineage (GTDB taxonomy): Bacteria > Calditrichota > Calditrichia > Calditrichales > Calditrichaceae > Caldithrix. Next base: position 9,474 of record JAJRSN010000005.1, on the reverse strand, counting down.
ATTTGATCTGCATCCTCTGTATTCTTCGCGTCATTCCGAAATCATAAATTTGCAGAAGGAACCGGAAAAGAACCACCGGCGGCTTAAAGACTACGCGCGGAAGATACTTTCTTTGCTCAAATCGTCTTTAAGCGATTTTGAGGTTTTAATTGCCCATAATGTGCTTTCCATGCCCTATAATCTGCCTTTGACCATGGCGCTGCATGAGTTGGCAAACGAGGGTCATATTTCGATTATTAACTGGAATCACGATTCGCCGTTTTTTTATTCCAAATACCCGAAGGAATTGAACACAAAACCGTTTCGGATATTAAAGGAATACAATCCCAATATTCACTATGTGACAATATCGGAAAGCCGGGCGCGGGAATTCAAAGAGTTGTACAATGCGGGGGGGGATGACATTCATGTCATTCCTAATGGGATTGATCCCATTCGTTTTTTCCGCCTCGATCCGCCGACCGTTCGCCTTATTCAGGAAGAAAATCTGTTTACCGCCGATCTGATAATGGTTCAACCCTCGCGGCTGCACCCGCGCAAAAACATTGAACTTTCCGTTAAAGTTTTGCATGCTTTGCACAAATCGGGCAAAAATGCCAAATTGCTGCTCACCGGAGCTCACGATCCCCACGAACGGAAAACGGTTCAATACCACAATAAACTCATCGCCTTAGCCGAATCGCTTGACGTGCGCGAACACCTTATTCTGGTGGCTGAATACACTTTTAAAAGCGGAGAAAAGCTTCCCGCCAGCCGCGTAACCATGCACGATTTGTATCTCATTTCAGACGTGCTGTTTTTACCCAGCAAGCAGGAAGGCTTCGGGATACCCCTTCTGGAAGCCGGAATGATTAAACTGCCCATCGCCTGTTCCGACATCCCCCCCTTCCGCTCCGTTGCCAGCGACGATGCTTTGTACTTTTCTTTAAAAGAGTCGCCCGAAAAAATAGCCGCCGAATTGCTTTCTTTTTTGAAAAGCTACCGCCCGGCGCGCTGGTTTCGTAAAGTAATGAACGAGTACGTATGGGATAATATCTATCACAAAGAATTAAAACCCTTCATCAACAAAGTGTCCTGAGTTTGTTAAAAAAGTCGGGCGAAAATATGGGCAAGTCAGTACCATATAGGAGAGAAGTTGTTAATAGTTATTGGTTAAGGGTTAAGGGTATAAGAGAGATTACTTTACAATTAGAACATTTTACTCTTAAAAATTAACACTTAACGACGATGAACAGAGTAACAAGATCGTAATGCGTGATAAGTGGATGGAGAAACCGCTTAACGCTTACACTCTTAACCCTTAACAGATTTAAGTCAAAAAAGAGAGAATTTAAGTGTTAATCTATTAAACGAATTTAAAAATGCAAAAGCGCCTGAACACAAAAACACAATCGGAGCTCCCTGAACCACTCAATCCGTCTCTCCGCAATACTTGCCGCAAGAGCCGAAAAGCGAGGTTTAAAATGAAAACAGATTCAAGAAAATTAAACCGAAAAACCACCCTTACCCAAATTCCCTCTTTCCGGTGTGTGCAAAAAAAACAAATCCTTTTAACAACAGCCGTTCTTCTGCTTAATTTTCTTTTGTTCTTCTCCTGCGCAAAAAACGTCCCCACAACCGCCAACCCGGAACACGGCAGCGACAAACCCTCGCCGTCCGGCGCCATCTATTTCTCCGTTTCGGGAAAAGATTCTGTCTTTTATCTGGACGCTGTTAATTTGAAGGTTTCCGCGTTAAACATCGAAATAAACCGCCTTATCGACTTTGCCGTTTCTCAGGACGGAAGAGCCTTAATCTTTGCCGACGATCAAAAAATAAAACGCTTCGACTTATTAAACCGCAGAATTACTTTTACGGCTTCTCCGCAACTTTTACCGTCCGGAAGCTTATCGTGTAACCGCGACGGCACCCTGATTGCTTATGAAACAACTTCTCAAGCCAGACGCCAAATAGCTTTGTTATATGTGGATGGCAGGGCAAACTTCCTGTTCAACACTTCCGAACAAACCGCAGCCTACGCCCCGTTAATCACGCCATCGGGTCAAAACATCGTCTGGACGCAAAACGACGGCTTGTATTACTCGCGAATTTTAAAACCGTATGCCGTCCGCTTGTGGAAGAGTTCGATCGTAGCCGATGATCTCTCACCATCCGAATCGTATTTATCAGCCAGCGGTTTAATCTTTGATCTGAAAGGTCTTACTCGCTATCCGGGAACGCATGAAGGCAAACTAAAATTCATCGATGATTACAAACTCGTCTATAATCCAGCCAATTCTTCCGCTTTAAAGAAAATTACTCTTTCGGGCAGTCAGGAAACTTACCTCTTTCAGACCGCTAATTCTTTGCAGGATTTCGCAGTCGCCGATGATCATAGATTTGTGGCGGCGGTATCATCCGATTACTCAAACTTAATTTTTACCCTGTTCGATTTTGTGGATATGCAAAAAGAGTTCGAAGTTAAATTTCCGTCAAAAGACAGAGCTTCGATTAAAAAGATAGTCTGGTCTCCCGAACCGTCTTCTCTATCGCATAATGACTAATTTTTCGATCTTTTCTTTCTTTTTATTGCCGTCTTTCAGAATAATCTTGTAAAGATACACTCCGTTTGCAACTTCGTCTCCGTCGCGATCCGTTCCGTCCCAGGTGACCTCATCGTTGTAGCCGACCACGCTTGTGCCGTACAATTCCTGAATCAACCGCCCGGTTACGGTATAAATTTTTACTTTTACGTCGGCTCCCGCCGCATTGGTTTGAAAGGTAAAGCGGGTGCTGCTTTTAAACGGGTTGGGATAGTTGACAACCTCGGTAAGAAGAATCTCCGAAGAAACAGCCACCTTAACCTCAACTTCGCGCGTGTTTAAATTGTTTAAATTATCAAAAGCCTCGATCTTTAAACGATGCGGTCCTTCCGCAAGCTGGTTTAACGGATATTCGATTTTACCCTTTTGATAGGAATTTTTTTCGTATGCAAAAAATCCTGAAATATTCCTCGGAGGCTCGTTGTCGATCTGCAAAGAGATGTTGTGCCCCATCTCGCCCGTAATATTGATTCCGTGATCATCCTGAAGCGAAGCGATCAACACCGTGTTTTGCGGAATCAAATCGCCGGGCGTAAAATTCTCCTGATCCTTGAAAAAGACGTCAATCTCGGGCCCGTATTCGTCTGTAATATTGCTCTCGGAACCGTTTATTAAAAGCCGGTCGTTGTAACCCATGGCGTTTAAATGCAGTTCGGGCGAATAAGCGTAAAGAGTGATGCGCCCTGTCGGCTTATCGACGTAACGAATGGACTTGGGAACAATAAAACTTCCGCTTAATAAACCGCCGGATACATCTACCTCGCCTTTGAAAATCCGCGGACCGATTAATGTGATGGGATCAAACCCCTGCCCGGTGTTCACATTTTGATATGCGGCGTCATGCACAATGAGAACAGCGCTGCCGCTGAAATTTTCATTCGCTTGATTTCCGCTGAGCACCTGGGCTTCTACTTTAACCGTGCTTAAGGCTTTGAGTGTGTCGGGAGGCGTTATTTTGGTGATTTTAATCTTTTCCTGCGGATCAATCAGGCGCATCGCGGGATCGGCAAACAACACGTACTTTTGATCATTAACGCTCGAGCCGCTTGAATTCATAACAGCCCGCAATTTTGCCACTCCCAACTCAATGGAAGGACCTCCTCCGGGAAAAAGATTCTTGAAAAAGCTGGAAGCAAGCCCGTAATTCGCGGAAGAATAAGCAAGCCTTGTGGAAGCCAGAGCTCCGATAATTCCGCTCTTTTCCTTCCAGATCAACGCTTCGGTAAAACTGGGATCATGCGGATCATCGAATTTTCCGAAGTCGCAGGTGGCGGCTATTAAAAAACATATCCGTCCCTCGTTTTGAATTTTGGGATAATCACGATCCATGACAAAAACGCCCTCGTGCGCCCACTGCGTCGGGTTGCCGTGCCCGATGTAATTGACGATTAAAGTGCCCTGATTCAAATAATCGATCAGGTCGTTGTTTGCTTCCGGCTTTACGCGGATAAAACCGCCGGGAACCGAAGGATAAGTGGAAAGATAGACCCGGTTCAAAATAAATTTTCGTATTTCGGACAGTTTGGCAATATTTTCACTCTGATTCTGGTGAATCGTCTCATTGTTAGAATTGGTTGTCACCTGATCGTCGGCGACCAGCGTTAAATTAGTCTGCCAGCCGTCCTGCTCCGAATTGTAAAGATAACTTTTTATTTTCTCGATGACGCGTTCGCAATCGAGAATACTCTCCACCGGAATTCTGCCAGCCGCCAGGTCAGGCGTAAAATTGGAAAAGTTCGATCCTGTTCCGTAATCAATATCCACAAAATAATCGTCCGTGGCGCGGCTGTCTATTTCGCCGGGATTGTAAATTTCCCACGTGGGAACGCGCATCGTATCCGGAATATTTATGTTCCGATAATCGTAATGCGCGTCGCCAAACAGCAATACGTAACTCGGCGCGGGACTGGTCCAGCGGTTGTAAGCGTAACGTAGAAAATTCCGTAAAGCCGTCGGATCGGGAACTCCCGAATTAAAATAAAAATAGATGTCTTCCATGCTGACAACTTTACTGGTCAGAGAATTCTTATGTAAATCAGCAATCTCTTTTGCGTAGGGCAAAAATGTCTTGTGCGTAACCACAATGTAATCCGCCTGATTGGAAGGATTCAACAGGTCTTCCCTGGGTGTGAATGCCTTCAGATCCGTAACCGTTTTAATTCCGGAAGAATTTAAAGCGGACACTAAAATCTGCCGTTTGGTTGAAGAAGGAGGCAAAGTGAAACTTAATTTTCCGCCGCCGCTGCTTAAGTTTTTCCCTAAAACAACCGGATTCACAGGGTCGGTAACGTCGAACACGTAAAAATCGGAACGATCGCTTAAACCTTCAATCGTGTAATTCACCGCTTGATCCGACTTTTCGGTGTAAAATAATAATTGATCGTTAACCGCCTCAAAACCGCGCGGATAAATTATCTCAAACCAATCGATGTAAACATTACAGCCGTCGCGGTTCCCCTGATATTGAACGGAAAGATTGTTCTCGCCGTTGGCTAAAACGGATAAATCCGTAATCTTGTTTTTGAATTGTATTCGACTGCTGTTATTAAAGCTGATTTTTGAAAACAAAATGCGATTGTTCATTGTAATTTTAAATTCGTACCGGTAGTTCAAATTATCTGTCCAGCGTATTCCCGAACCGCCCTTGAATTGAATTTTAAACTCGGCTTGCGCTTCCGCGGCGTCGATTTTTACCGGAAGCTCAATATTCTTTGAATAACCTCCCGAACGCCCGAAAAAGCGATACCCGTACCAATCGGGTCCCGAGGACAACAGGTTGTAAAGGTCTTCTTCAAAATGGTAGCGATCGTAAAAATAAGAGGCGTTTACCGAACCCGTTCCGGAAGAGAGCTGACCTTCTACCATCCGCAAGCCGTTTCCGCCGTTCACGTTCAGCCAGTAAACATTTTGTCTGGCAAACTTGTGCTGCTGATAAACAAATTGATCCGAACCAGGCTCATGAAACCAACCGTTCACCTGCTTTCCGTAAAACAAAATGTAATCCGATCCGTCAAATTTTTGGTTGTTATTCAAATCGAACACAAGAATCGGAATTTCCTGAGTGGCTTCCGGATTAAAGTAAGATGACCGGCTGTTGTAATTTAACTCGTGCCCGCCGTTATTGTACATTTTAATTTGAGCGATCGGCAGATTGCTCAGGTCGATTCCCGCAGTTTCCATAACGGAAGGCGTAATTTTGTACAATCCGTCTTCTTTAACCGCTATTTTGTAAAAAGGTCCTGCCGGCAGAACCGCGGCTTTTTTTAATAATTTCAATGGTTCCGCGCGCCAATTTTTTGCCTGCTCAAAGTTTAAAACGCTTGTCCTGGCAATCTTGTCCAAAAAACCGGCTTTCCGGACACGGCGCACATTTTTAGCCCGCCCAGAAAAATTGACCTGCAAACGAATGCGCTCGTAAACCACCAGCCTGTGTTCCGCCGGATAATACTGCACGGGACTTAAACGGAGCGCCTGAATGGGCAAATCGCGAAAACGCGCCGGCGTTCCCAGTTGATAAATACGTTGCGGAAAAGAACCGCTGCTTTGGTAAATGGTATCGTTAAATGTAAACTGATGATTACTAACCCCAAAACGATCCCGGTACATCACGGGCACAGGCGCAATGTCCACATTTCGGACGGTTCTGGTCTGAACTTCAAGAACGGTAACCGAAACCGACTGCTCCGCGGGTAACCCGATGGTAATACTGCGCCAGGGAATGTCCGGCTCTCCCGGGCGATTTAAGGAAGTGACGTTTTCCAACAAAATGTTCTGAAACGTCCCCTGATCAATCTGCACAGGCTGCAGTTTAAATTCCTGCGGCTTCCATTCGATAATCATTTTCCCGGCGTCTTGTTGAATAATGGTTACATCCGGATAGGAAAAAATCTCCGCTCCAAAAATATTTATGATAAAGATCAGTAGAATAAATTCAATTTTTGCCGACAAAGCTCTCATTAGCGCCATCCTTTTTATTTCTTTTTAGTAACCGTCAATTTATGGCTTGAAACATTTTTTATCAATAGAAAAATAGAGTATCATGCGATATGAACCAATTTATGGAACAATCGCTTTCATTTGGAGGTAATACCCGCTCTCTTAATGACCGATAATTGAACGCTCATTTTATTTTGCCTTTAATTTAAAAGCACGGCATATTTCAATCATCACAAAAAAATAATATTTTAAGGGGGAACTTACCATGAGCGGCGCGGATATTTGGGGCTTGATTCTGTCTTATGTTTATGCTTTTACCTTACTTCTACTCATTGAGCAAATCGGTAAAAATTTACGCTTTCCCTATTTTGTAACCCGCAAAATCATCCACATTGGCGCCGGAATGTGGACCTGGGCGATTATTCTTCTGTTTGATCACTGGTACATTGGAGTTATTCCCTTTGCCACCTTTATTGCGCTTAATTACCTCTTTTACCGCTTTCGCACTTTTTCAGCCATGGACGGAGAGAAGGAAACTCCGGGCACGATTTATTTCGCGATTTCCATTACGATTTTGTTTTTGCTCGGCTGGCGCAATCATCCCATGGATTACAAATTTCTGGTACTTCCGCCCATTATGGCTATGACCTGGGGCGACGCCATGGCAAGTCTGGTGGGTAAATTTTGGGGTAAGCACACTTACTCGGTGTTCGGATCGCAAAAATCACTCGAAGGTTCGGCGATGATGTTTGTTTTCAGCTTTCTGGCTATTTCTATCTCTTTGATTGTCCTGAACACTCTTGATTTGACTCTAAGAATCGATACCCTGCCTTTGATGACCGTTTTATTAATCGGACTAATTACATCGGTTTTTGTAACATTTGCCGAAGCCCTTTCGCCGGCTGGAACCGATAATTTATTTGTGCCTCTTATTGGCGCAGGTATTATTTATCTTTTAACGGCGATTTGATTACCTGATTGTCTGAACCCTGATTTTTCGGATTCACCTGATTTCTTTGATTTTAACTTTGCACAATCATGCTAATCCTTAAAATCCTTTTAATCATGGTTCGGACAACAGATATTTATCTCACAAAACCCTTTTTAATATCCAATAAGGCAAATGCGGTAAAATAAAATAAAACGGCTTCCATCTCGCCGAGATAACCGCTTTCCTCTTTTTCTTTTCCATCGCTTTGACAATACAATGCGCCGCCTTTTCGGCTGAAATCGCCCAGAACATCTTTTCCCGATCCACGGTCATGGGCGTTTTTACAAAGCCCGGCATGATCTCCGTGACTGTTATTCCCTTTTTTTCTAATCGAAATCGCAAGCCATCCAGATATCTGCCTTCAAACGCTTTGGACGCCGGGTAAGAAGGATTTTTTCCCCCTAAGTATTTTGCCAGAGAAGTAATGCCGATCAAATGCCCCCTGCTCCGCCCCTCAAAATAATGCGCCGCCCACACAAGCGCCTCGGCGTAACCAAATACATTGGTTTCCAACACATTTCGCTCGGTCTCCCATTCCAGATCCGGATTTTGTCCCGTAATACTCGATGACACAATAAACACATCCATCCCGCCAAGCCGATCGACCAGAGCTTTCATTTTAACGGGAACCTGGTCTCGATCCCGAATATCCAAAACTTCGCCCGCAAAACGCCCCTTGTGAACTTTCTCCATTTCCATTAGAACGGCTTTATTACGCGCCGCACCGCCGACTTTATTCCCTCTTCTCAGCAACTCTTCCGCAAGCGCTTTGCCAATTCCTGAAGTGCAGCCCACAACCACAATGCTTCTCATCCCATTTCCCTTTGATTTTTTTGTAATTATTAACTATTTTGCAAAGAAAAACTATTGTTGTGCAATATGAATTCCGTTGACATCCGCATCGAAATCAAAATCGGCACCTCCGGCTACAGTTACGAAGACTGGCGGCGCCATTTTTATCCCCCCAACCTGTACAAAAGTAAATTCCTGGAATTTTATGCGCAATATTTCAATTCCGTTGAAATCAACAGTACCTATTACGCCATACCTTCCCGCAAAACTGTTTCACGCTTTGTACAAAAAACGCCGGAAGATTTCAGCTTTATTGTTAAAACCCATCAGGAAACCACGCACAAGCGTAAAGAAAACGAGCAAGCCGTTAAACAACTTTTGGAAGCTCTGCAGCCCATGATCGAAAGCGGAAAGTTCCACGGCTTTTTGGCTCAGTTCCCTTATTCTTTTAAGAACAACGAAACAAATCGCAAATACCTTCTCGAAACCCGTAAATTATTAAAAGACTATCCGCTTTTTGTTGAATTCAGGCACATCGGTTGGGTTACTCCGCCCATGTACGATTTTCTGAAAAACAACAACATCGGTTATGTTAATGTGGACGAGCCGCAATTGCCCGGTTTGCTGCCGCCCCAAGCGGAAGCCACCACCGACCAGGGTTACATCCGCTTTCACGGACGAAACGCAAAAGATTGGTGGGACGGTAAAGGCTCGGCGCGCTACGACTATGAATACAGCGAAGATGAACTGAAACAATGGCTGACCAACATCAATCAACTGCTGCGCAAAACGTACAGAACTTACATTTTTTTCAACAACCATCCCCGCGGTCAGGCTATTAAGAACGCCCGGCAAATGTTAAATCTCTTGCAAAATCAATTGCATTTGTTTGAATAGTGTCTATTTCGACAATTTGACCACTTTGAATAGCGCTAAAAAGATCAAACTGATAATAGTCAATCCCCACCCCAAACTCAACCAATCCACCAATGCGCCAACAATGGGACTCACAATCACGATTAAAAGAATTTCTATTTGCGTGGCGGTCGATAATCCCGAAGCCATAATATTCGACGGCAATACCTCGCTCAAATAACTGACCATCAACGGTCGGCGGATGTTTTGCACCAGATACATTCCCACAAACAAAAAAGCGGCTAAAACAGGCAAACC
>JAJRSN010000098.1 GCA_024278715.1 Calditrichota bacterium | reverse complement strand
TCCACGCGTTCGCGACGGAACATATTGTATTCGGGTTGTTCCATAGTGGGAGGAATCAAGTGTTCCTGTCTGGCAAAATCGTAAGCCTGACGGATTTGTTCGGCAGACCATTCGCTTGTTCCCCAGTAAAGAGCTTTACCCTGTTGAATAATCAGATTCATTGCCCGGACGGTTTCTTCGACGGGCGTGTGCAAATCGAAACGATGGCAATAAATCAGATCAACGTAATCCGTTTGCAGACGTTTTAAAGCTGCGTTTGTTCCTTCAAAAATATGTTTGCGCGAAAGTCCCCGATCGTTGGGACCGTTTCCGCCCCAAAAGATCTTTGTCGATATAACCAGATCCGATCGTTTCCAGCCCGCTTTTTTGATGATGTTTCCCATCATAATTTCCGCTTGACCTGCAGAATAAGCCTCGGCATTGTCAAAAAAGTTCACTCCCGCATCGTAAGCCGCCGCCATACATTTATAGGCTTTATCTTCGTCTATTTGATCGCCGAAAGTCACCCAGGCTCCGAATGAAAGCGCCGATAATTTCAATCCCGATCTACCCAAAAACCGATATTCCATAATCATCTCCTCCTAATTTTAAACCACTCTCTATTCAGATTCATTTTGTTTGATTTTGTAATTCAGAATCTTCTTAATTCTTTTTTGGTGCCGCTCCGCGCCTCCGGAAGTGGTTAAAAAATCATTGACAATTTCTTTGGCTAAATTGCTTCCTATTATTTTTGCGCCAAGGGTAAGAACGTTGGCGTAATTATGCTCTCTGGCGCTGCGCGCCTCCACAGTATTATTACACTTGGCGGCGAGAACTCCCGGCACGCGGTTGGCTGCCATCGCGGAGCCTATGCCTACGCTGTCTATCATTATGCCGCGATCCGCTTTCCCGGAAGAAACCGCTTCCGCCACCTTAAACGCATAATCGGGATAGTCGCAGGGGTCCGGATTTAACGTACCCAAATCGAATACTTGATAGCCGCGTTTCTGAAGGTCTTTTTTCAATTCCTCTTTTAAATAATACCCGCCGTGATCCGCACCGATGGCTATTTTCAACGGTTTATCTTCATTACAAACAAGTTGAGGATTCAACGAAAGCGTTTCCGAAGCAACGACTAATTGAACATTTAATTCTTTTGCCCGGTCTTTGGCGAGAGGCGTGATCAAAGCGTCTTTTGTTACGTAAAGGCGCCCGCTTTGTTGATGAGCGTTTTCCACGTCTGTTATTGTAATCAGTTTTTTCATAATTTGAACCTCGTGTTCCGAATGTTAATACCAAATAAGGTTAACTGATTTTTGATTTACGATTTTCTCCCCGCTCCGCTTTGTCTTATATTGGTTAAGCGTATAAGGGTATAAGAGTTAAGCGGACCTCTTAAATCACGCATTACGATCTTGTCACTTGTCACTCGTAACTTTCTCACTTTGTTACGCATTACTACTTTCTGCTTTCTGACAATCTTTTTTCCTTTTTCTTACTCGGCTCATTCCACTTTTGCCCTAAAGGGCGGAAAAAAAGGGAAAGGCGTCTTTGTTCCCAGCAATAAATTACTGGGCTACTACCGTTTAATTCCTACGGAATTTATCCTAAACAACTGAACCTCTACACACCTAAACTTGTTACTCGTTACTCGTCACTCTCCCCCTTTGATTATCCGCCTCAATTGCTGCCCGCGTTCGCTTACCGGAGGATGCGTGGCAAAGTAATTGAAGCCCTCATTTTCTCCTTTTAATTTTTGAAAGAATTGCAATAAACGTATCGCGCCCTGCGGATCATATCCCGCGCTGTAAATTAAACGGACGGCGTATTCATCCGCCTGCAATTCTCTGTCCTGAGAATAATGACTTTTAATGACTTTTTTAATCAAGTCTTTTCCGTAAATTCCGACGGTCGATCCCGCTTTAAACATGCGGCTTAAGGCGTCCAGAGAATACGAAGTCAAGATTTGTTTTAAGGGATGTTTAAGTATTACGTGAATCATTTCATGCGCCAGCACAAAAGCCAGAGCGTCCCGATCATCGGATAACGCTTTAACAAGCGCGGAAGTAATATAAAGGAATCCGCCGGGTAGAGCGAAGGCGTTCATGTCGGTACTGCCAATAATCTTAACCGTAAAATAACGCTCTTTTCTCTTTACCCTTGATTGAAGAGGTTTAAGAATAGTCTCCAGCAACAATTGCTCGTACGGAGCGTCTAAAACAGAATATTGTCGTTCAATGTCCTTTGATAAAATTAATCCCAAATTATATTCCGCTTTAACGGATTCGACATCATTACCGGTTAAAGTTGAGTAAAGATATTTACCCCTCGCCCAGGACTTACCGACTTTTTTTCCCAAAAAATAAAATAACTTTGTCATATCGCTCTCAAAATTTATCTAATAATAGAAGTTCATGTGATTAAAATCAAGTGAAACTACATATCGCTAAACTATGTTATGTTTTAGCCGACCATCGAATTAATATTTAATCATGGAGAAGTTATCGAATGGCACAGGAAGTAATTTTTATTGTTGACGATAATAGAATGAATATACAACTGTTAAGCTCTATTTTAACCAAAGAAAACTTTAAGATTATTTCCACACTCGATAGTCCTAAAGCTTTGAATATTGCCGTTGAGAAACTTCCGGATTTGATTCTATTGGATATCATGATGCCTAAAATGGATGGTTTTCAAGTATGTCAAAAGTTAAAATCAACAGAAAAGACCCGATACATCCCCATTATTTTTCTCACCGCCCGAAACGATGAAGAAGGAATTCAAAAAGCCTTTCAACTCGGCGCGGCAGACTATGTTACCCGCCCATTTAATCGGGTTGAATTATTAGCCCGCATTCGCACCCATCTGGATTTGAAAAAGACCCATGAAAGGCTGTTGGAGCTGGAACGGCAAAGTTCTATTTTAGCCATGGCGGTTACGGCAAATCATGAAATCAATCAGCCCTTAACCGTACTCAGCGGAAACCTTTTTTTATTAAGAGAATCCCTCGATATGAACAACTTAACCGAAAAACAAATCGAGTACATGCAACGGCTGGAACGGGCGATTATGAAAATTAAAACCATTCTGGAAAAATACCGAAATGCGGATTCCATCCGTTTTAAAAACTATATCGAAAACACAAAAATGGTTATCTTTGAAAAATGATTGGTGATTTTCTCTTCGGGCTAATTTGTCAGATATTGGATAAGTATTAAGCGGATGAGAATTACCGGCTTCTGGTTGCTGGTTTTTCTTCGTTAAGCGGCGCTGGCTATTTATCGTTAAGGGTTAAGCGTATAAGCGTTAAGAGGACCTCTCCGACTCACTTAGCACGATAAATTGTTGTCACCGCTTTCTGACAATCTTTTTCTTTTTTCCTTACCTGTCATTCATCATGCATCACGCGTTACGTTTTTGTCATTCGGTAATTCGAATTTGTTTCGTATTTCGATATTCGGATTTATGATTGAAGTTTAGCAGTTTAGCGGTTAGATTGTTAAGAGGCAAAGATTGCCGTTTACTGTCATTGCTTTAATCTTTAATCTTGTAAGGACTTTAATCTTTAATCTTGTAAGAACTTTAATCTTTAATCTTGTAAGAACTTTAATCTTTAATCTTGTAAGAACTTTAATCTTTAATTTTACTTGTCACTTCGTCACTTTGTCACTCTTTTTTATCCAGAACCGTTCGTATCTTTTTCAACAGTTCGGCGGGCGTAAACGGTTTATGCAGCAGAGGCACTCCTTCATCCAAAACGCCGTGCTGCGCAATAACATTTTCCATATATCCCGATATGAAAATTATTTTGATATCGGGACGAATTTTTAAAATTTTTTGGTAAAGTTCTCCGCCGTTCATTCCCGGCATCACAACATCGGTTATGACCAGATTAATGTGTTCCGTCCTATTTTCAAAAATTTGCAAGCCTTCAAAGCCGTTGCGCGCCTCTAAAACCTGATAACCGTGGGCTTTCATAATTGTTACCACGAGATTGCGCACCATATCGTCGTCTTCAACCAACAGAATGGTCTCGTTCCCTTTCGGGTGAGGAATTTCCTTGATTTCTTTTACCGGTGCGCTGACTTGTTCTTCGATTGATGGGAGATATATATTAAAAGTCGTGCCTTTTTCTAACTCGCTGTAAACATAAATATATCCGCCGCTCTGCTTTATCACTCCGTAAACCATCGAAAGACCCAAGCCCGTTCCTTTTCCTCTTTCTTTGGTTGTAAAAAAGGGCTCAAAAATTCTGCTCTTTACCTTTCTATCCATTCCTATGCCCGTATCACTGACCATAAGCAGACAATAATTTCCCGGTTTTACTTCGGGATGCATCTTGGCAAAGGATTTATCGATAACAACCTGCCGCGTCTCGAGAATCAATTTGCCTCCCTTAGGCATGGCGTCGCGGGCATTAACGGCAAGATTGATAATCGCCTGTTCAATTTGACTTCTGTCCGCATTCACGGGTTTTATTCCCTCGCCTGGGATTATGATAATTTCAACGTCTTCTCCGATTAATCGGACTAACATGGGTTTAATATCTTTCAGAACATCATTGAGCAGAAAAAGCTGAGTTTTAAACACCTGCTTTCGACTAAAGATCAGAAGCTTGTTGGTCAACTTGCTGCCGCGTTCCGCCGCTTTTTTTATCTGCTTAATTTTCTCGAAAAATCTTTCATCCTTATTTGACGCGCTTAGCAACAATTCCGAGTAGCCCTGAATAACGGTCAAGATATTGTTAAAATCATGAGCCACGCCGCCAGCCAGTTTACCGATGGATTCCATTTTTTGCGCCTGAAAAAACTGCTCTTCCAGCTTTTTACGCTTCGTAATATCACGAACAATACTCAAAACCAACTGTTTGCCTTCAAATTGAATGATTTTGCTGCTGATCTCCACCGGCATTTCGAAACCGTCGCATTTTACAAAATTTGTTTCGAATATTATGCGTTTTTTTTCCAGCAGTTCGTTCTTTTGATCCGTTATATGTTTTTGTTGTTCCGACGATTCAAATTTATAGAAGTTCTTCTTTAATAGCACTTCTTTGTCGCAGCCGCATAATTCACAGGCAATATTGTTTACATCGAATAACTCTCCGTTCAAATCATGAATAAAAATGGCATCGCCGGCATTGTCAAAAATGGTACGGAATTTCTCTTCGCTTTTTGTCAGCGCCTCAACGGCTAACTTACGCATTGTAATATCCGCGACAAATCCCTCAAGGGCTATCAGCTTTCCGTTTTCGTCAAACACGCCCCGTCCTTGTTCCCAAGCCCAGCGAATTTCACCGGATTTGGTAATCATCCTGTAGGTTAAAGTAAACGATCTTCTTTCTTTCAGCGCTTTCTGAACCTCTTCGTAAACGTATTTACGGTCCTCAGGCATAATGATATCGTTGTAAGAAAGTTTGTTGTTGTTAATTAATTCTTCGGGCGAATAACCCGTTAAATCGGTACACCCTTCCGAAACAAATTCCATCGTCCAATTCGGGTCGTTTTTACACCGGTAAGCCATTCCCGGGAGATTGCTCATCAAGGTGCGCAATTTCCGTTCACTCTCTTTTAATGCGTTTTCGGCGCGCTTTTGTTCGCTGATATCTCTGACTATTGCCTGCAAATACGATTGCCCGTCAAGTTCAAGACGATTCAGCGATACCTCCGCATCGAAGGGAGTGCCGTTTTTTCGGATGTGCTGTCAGTAAAACCGCTGCGGATTTCCGTTCCATGCCGCCTTAATGTACCCAAGGGCTTTTTCGCGAGAGGTTATTCCGTCCGGCTGCATTTCCGGAGAAAATTCCCACGGAGAATGCCCGATAATATCACCGGGAACTTCACAACCGAATATCTCGAGGGTCTTTTTATTGCAATCCAGGAATTTGGTTTTATCCATCAAAAATATGGCGTCGTTTGCAAATTCAAACAAAGCGAAATAGCGTTGGTTACTCTCCTTCAGTTTTTTCTCCATCGCCTTTCGTCTTTCTTCTTCCTCAATAGAATGAAGCGCAAAGCTTAAATCTCCGGCAATTTCTTTGAATAATAAATGCTCATCGGGATCAAGAGAAAGATTTCTGCTTATCGAAACCGAGAATATGCCAAAAATCTCTCCTTCATATTCAAGACTGATCGTTAGTTCTCTGTTTTCAGGCTCCTTGCCCCATAAGGGACAATTCGCACAGGTTTCCTCATTCGGCTCTAATAAAACGATCTCCTGTTGTTTAAGCGCGCGAACAGAACATTCGTTCAAATCTCTCTGTTCAAACTTTGTCAAAAGCTCCTGAAACGTATTTCCCAAACCCGCCTGGGCAGAGCTAATAATTTTGTAATCTTTCAATAGGATGATCCACGCGCTGGAATAACCCCTGGTTTCGGTTAACAGGTCGCACGATTTCTGAATTAATCTGTCTCTGACTTTTTCCTGCGTGATCAACTGATTTACATTTCGTATGGCGCGTAAAACCCGGTTAAGATGGTTAATGCGAATTTTGTCTTGTTTTTGTTGGGTTATGTCCCTGTAAATACCTATTGTTCCGATTATTTTACCGTCGGAATCATAGAACGGCAGTTTTGTCACCGAAGCCCATTGTTCCTGCCCGCGGACAAAAATCCGTTCTTCTTTGTCAATAATCGGTTTGCCGGTTCTAAACACTCGCTCGTCGTCTGCCATGGTCTCTTTTGCGATTTCCGGAGGGAAAAAGTCAAAATCGGTTTTGCCGATCATTGCTTCGGGAGTTGTGTTTTGTTCGTCGGCTTTGGCTTTGTTTACCCGGATAAACCTGTGTTTTTCATCTTTAAAAAATATTTTATCCGGTAATTGATCGATTAACGTCTGAAAAAGATATCTTTCATTTTTCAGATTTTTTTCGGCGCTTTTTTGTTCGGTAATATCCTGAGCAAACATCAGTACGCCGCTTACCGAGCCGTCGGCATCTTTTACGGGCATTTTATCCGTAATATACCAACGGGAACCTTCGGGAGTATCATACTTTTCAATAAATTGAAATTTCGGTTTTCCCGTCCGAATAATTTCCTGTACGTCCCGCAATGCTTTTTTGTTAAAATTTGAATAAACCTCTTTTAAAAGTTTTCCTTCCAGTTCCTCTTTTGTTTTCCCGAACACATCAGCAAAACGTTGATTAACGCGGACAATTCGACCGGTAACATCGGCAAAACAGATCATTGCCAGGTTTGATTCGAGAAGCAGTTGCGGTTCGTCTTTCATTTTTCGGGTTTCCCGGGCGCTCCCGAACATTTGCATTTCATCGGGTTCTTTTTTGATTAAATTATCTATCAGGCGGTTCAACTCTTTTTGAGCCTGATTCCCGCTCTCAAAATCTTCGTGAGGCACAAAATAAAAATTATCATAAATCTGATCATCAATCATAACCCAGGGATGTGTTTTTAAAATTTGTAATAATAACAAAGGATCAAATTGTTTTCGATCGTACTGACAGAGTCCGATACATTGACTACCCGGAAAAAATTCGTTTAATCGCGATTCGTATTCGACCAACCTTTCCGAACCGGGCGCGTCCCGCAAAGCCCACGACATCTCCCCCGTCACCCGCAAACCCGAAAACCCTTCGGAAAGCGCCTTCTGGGTTTCTTCTTTTAACAATTCAATCATTCTGTGGGGATCAAACACACCCTTTTTAAGATAGGCTTTGTCGCTGCTTAAAAACACACATTGTCCTTGTTGAAGAGATTTTTCAGAGTCTGATTCATCTAAGTTAAGATAATTGAGAATTGTACTCCGGGGGTGAGAATCATGAATATAAATTATTTTTTGGTTTTTTTTGATGCCGTCTAAAATATACTGTGTAATAATGTTTTGATGCGCCTTTTCATCACTATAAATAAGACAAAGATGATCTCCGGGGGTTAATGCAAATGTTTTTTTCATAGACATAGGTCACCCTATTATTACTATTACTCAAAATAAAATAACATTATACAACGCTATTAAATATATCCTCCTTAATAATTTTACAAGGCGCATTTCTTTTTGCTCTGTATTTTGAATTTGATTTAATATCATTTTTTAAATGTACATATTACGCTACATATTTTTTACTTTACAATTAAGTGATCGGTATTAAATATATTTTCTTGAGCGCCGCGAATATTTGTTGTTCATCTTACGTATGTGAGAATGCGCCCGATTAACGGCAATCTTTTTATGAAAAGACTGATCGGGGGCGATCGGACAATTCCGTGCATCAGCGTTTTCGTTATGAATTTATTGTTTTTGGAATAGAAAATTAATGTTTAAAGAGTTAGAAGAAAGACTTTAAAATTAATGAAGGAATTTATCGGTTCCGGCTTGTGTGGATTAGAAAATTGCGGATAAAGATCCCCCTCGGTAAATATTGATTGTTTGTCCAAAATTTGTCGTCCCCCTTTAAAAAGGGAGATGAGTTTTAAATTGGTAGTAGCTTGCAGGAAAACTCATTAAAATCATCGCAGAAACAGAAGGAGTATCGTTGTCCCGAATTAAATCAAAAACCGAAGAATTTGTTGATGAAGTCCGGCGTGGGGATGGGAATGCCGCAAACGGGTAGGGTCAGAATAACGCCTACTTATGCGACTATCTAAAGGAGAAGAGTATAAACCGACTTTTTACGTATTCATCAATTTCAAAATTCTTGCAATCAAATCTTCGCCGTACTCGCGTATTTTCCTGTCATATCTGGCAAATAGATGCAGCGCGTTTGCCTTTGATTGCAATTCTTCTTCTGTCAGGTAATTTTTGCGGAACAGAAAAATCAAAATCATTAAGGTATTAAAATGGTCAATTCCGGCATTCCGTGCTTTTTTTAATATCTTTCCGTCTTCGGAAATCAGCGCACAATTCAATTTTATTGCAAGATTCAACAGTTGATCGTCGGGCGTTTGTTTTGAATTTATTCCTTCCCGAACGATCGTAATCGGAAGAGAATCAAAGCCCGTTTCGTCGAAAACATCCCGGGTCGTAAACAATTTTAAGACGGAAGAAACAAGATCGAGCAAATTAAGCCGCTGCAAATAGATCATTGAGCTCGCATCGATAGCCGCATTTTTCAGCTTTGCGAATTGTCCGATAATTTTCAAAAATTCGTTCTCATTCATTTTAAGCATCGCAACCTCAACTCTTTCCTGACATCAAAAAATTAGTTATTTTATTGCAAAAAACAAAAGGGAGAAATCAGTATGCCGATTTACGAATTTTATTGTTCGCAGTGCAACACAATCTACAAATTTTTCAGCCGAACCGTGAACACCGAAAAAGTGCCTCTCTGCCCCGCGTGCAAAACCGTTGAATTGGAACGCCGGGTCTCGATCTTTGCCGCCATTTCCGGTGAACGCAAAGATTCGGACACGGACGATGAATTTGCCGGCATCGACGAGCAAAGGATGGAACGCGTACTGGAATCGCTCGCTAACGAAGCGGAAAACATCGATGAGAACAATCCCAGACAGATGGCTTCGTTGATGCGAAAGTTTGCCAGAGAAGCGGGCATCAATTTCGGCGAAGGAATGGAAGAAGCGATCCGGAGGATGTAAAAAGGCGAAGACCCCGAACAGATTGAAGAAGAATTGGGCGATCTTATCGAAAACGAAGATCCCCTTTTGTTAAAGAATTTTAACCGCCTACGAACAAAAAAGAAAAAACCGAAAATTGACGACCGTTTGTACGACTTGTAAACGGGTGATCGGAGGACGGAAAACAAAAAAGCGAGAAGGGAATTCTTTTCTATTTGCAAACAGATAAGCGGCATTGAGGCGGGCGCTTAACGTTCTGTTGTTATTTTATCGGCAAAGAAAAATCGATCATTAAGCGGTAATTGTGTTTGATTCAGGGAATAGGACATTGCTTGTAAAGAACAAAATTTTCGATTATTTTAACTAAAGATTCAAATCTATTTAAATATAAGGTAATCTGCCGATTCGGCGAATTCGTTCGGATTTACGGACTTCACGGGTTTTTAAGACCTGCGATGTCTTAACATACCAATATAGCCGGACTCTTCAAAAAACCTGAATTTAATTTTAAACCACCGAAACCCGAGCCTGGGGAACGTCGCCAAACCGACGCTCGCGAGAATGAAACGTTTCTACCGCTCTTGCCAGTTCTTCTTCGTTAAAGTCGGGCCACATGACATTGGTAAAATAAAATTCGGCGTAAGCGCATTCCCAAAGTAAAAAATCGCTTAAACGCTGCTCGCCGCCGGTTCTGATCAATAAATCCACATCGGGTGAAATCTCTGAACAATTCATTGCTTGCGCCAGATATTCGGAAAATTTTTCTCTGGTCAAATCTTCTTCGTTGGCGGCTAATTGAGCGGCTCGAAGCATCGCGTCTCTGGCTGAATAATCGATAGCCAGACGCAAATGCAAATTTTGTCCGAAAGAGGTGTCCGCTTCGGCTCTTTCCATCTGGGTTACCAATCTTGAATCAAGACGGTCTCTTCTTCCGATAAAACTGATCCGGACGCCGTTTTCAATACTTGTTTTCACCTCGGTTTGTAATTTACTTTGCAGCAACTGCATCAGCATACTCACTTCCTGACGCGGACGTTTCCAGTTATCCGAAGAAAAAGCGTACAGAGTTAAGGTTGAAATTCCGTATTTCGGCGCAGCCTCGATAATCTTTTTAGCCGTCTCCGCTCCCTGCCGATGCCCCCAGAATCGCGGTTTACCTCGTTGTTGCGCCCAGCGCCCGTTGCCGTCCATGATAATCGCCACGTGCAATAATTCTTCGTCGTACTCCGCCGCATTATTCAACTTAAAATGATTGTTCATTCTTTCATCCCCGGATTATTTTGAATTTGTTAAAAATCAAAGTATTTTTTAACTTTACGTTTAAGTGTAACTGTGGATTGACCATCGATTCGTATATATATGAAATGTTGCAGAACGATGCATGAGAGAATTGTGAGAAATTTATAAAGTGGATTATGAAAGAACAGGTTATTGGCTTTCGCTTTGGCAATTTTGAAATCGATTTAAAAAATCGCCAGCTAAAAACCGGCGAACAGGTAATTCCGCTCAATTCAAAGTATTTTGATGTGCTGACTTTACTGGTCGAGAATCATCATCAATTGACATCTAAGCAGGCGATTTTCGATAAAGTATGGCAAGACACCATAGTAACCGATTCGGCGCTAAGTCAATGCATTAAAGATATTCGTAAAAGTTTGGGCGACGATGCCCACAATCCGCGTTTTATTAAAACGGTGGCAAAACACGGTTACATCTTTATTGCCGATGTATTTCCGGTTCTTCACGATCGAATGGGACGTTCGATTAGCGTGCCTTCTCCGATCCGTCCCTACAAATTTCTCGATTATTTCACCGAAGAAGACAGGCAGCTTTTTTTTGGTCGTGAGCATGAGATTGAAATTCTTCGATCAAAAATTCTTGCTCACCGCAGTTTTATTTTGCACGGACGGTCGGGCGTTGGCAAAAGTTCTTTGATACGCGCCGGAGTGATACCCGCACTAAAAGAACTCGGACATCAAACCTTTATCATCCGCAGTTTTCTCGATCCGACCGAACAAATGCTCGAATCGCTCTTGCCCTTTCTGCCCGTGCGGCACATCTCAAAGTCGCCCTCGGCTCTGAAAAATATTCTGCAAAAATTAAAAGAACAATATCCCAATCGATTATTTATCTTCTTTTTTGATCAATTTGAAGATTTTTTCCTGCTCCTGAACGAGGAACACAGAAATACTTTTTTGAGCTATCTGACCGAAATGTTCAAAACCGAGCAATCTTCTTTTCGCCTTGTTTTTGTATTAAGGGAAGACCTTTTAGCGGAATTGAGTTTTTTTAAACCGGTCATTCCGGAAATTTTTCATCACGAATACCGCCTGCTGAAATTATCGAACAAACAAGCCATCCGCGCCATTTTGGAACCTGCGCAGACTGTGAACTGCCCTTTTGAGGAAAAACTGGCTAAAGAGATTCTGCTCGATCTTTCAAACGGCAAAGAAGATATCGACCCGCCGCAGCTTCAGATTGTTTGCGATGTCCTTTACGATTCCCGGGATCCTCAGGCGGGAATTACCGGAGAACACTATCGCCTTTTGGGCGGAGCGTCGCGCATTCTCGAAAGTTACATGGATCGCGTATTGCACCGCTTCGACGGACGGGAGCTGGACCTGGTAAGAAGCATCCTTAAATCGCTTATTACCATCGAATCAAAACGACTCGTATTACCCGTCGAGGATTTGGTGAATCGGTTATCGGATGCCCAGACCAGTCCTTCCAAAATTAAAAAGCTGTTAAACGAACTCTCCGATGCGCGTCTTGTCCGCCTGGGACGGCAGGAGGGCAAAAATTGGGCTGAGTTGAGTCACGACTTTTTAATCCCCAGAATCCGCGAATGGATATCCGACGAAGAACAGAATATCCGGCGCGCTCAGGCTATGATTAAGCGCGCCATGGATAATTATCATCATCACGGATTGTTGCTGGACGAAGACGCAATTCAAATTCTATTGCCCTTTGAGAACCATCTCGATCTTTCCCATCAGGAAGCGCGCTTTATCGCCACAAGCATGTTGTACCGCCGGTATATTTTACCAAAATGGCTAAAGGAGATGATTCCGGACCTTCCTGCGATCATCGAAAAAACCATTAAAGCCAACGATCCAGGCGTAAGAATGTGTACTATTGAATCCTGTCTGCATATCAAAGATCCCAAGGTAATGGAATTATTAACCGAACGTGCTTTATGGGATGAAGACCTGAACGTCAGAAAAGCGGCAAGCATCGTTTTTCTAAAGAATTCGGGACTAAAGGGTCAGGCAAAATTAGCTCAAGGAAAAAACCACAAAAAAGCCGGATTAATCCGCAGAGCAATCAGTCTTTCGTTCGTACGCGATTATGATATTACTCTTGTTTACCTGCGCAAATTACCGCTGCTGGTCGCCCTGCTGGTGGTTACCGGGTTAATTTGGGTACGAATCTACCGCAATCGCCGGCAGATTACGCGCGAGATAAGCGGCGCCACCATGGGCGCGACATTATCCGGGCTTCTGGTGGGTTCTTTATTAGCCGGGCTGTTGGCGTTTGTAAGGCATGCGCAATCTTTCGAAACCATCACCTACCTGCTGGTGCTCATTTCGCTCGGCGCTCTGGCTACTTTTTTTGCCGGACTAGGAATAAGCAGCGGCATTGTACTGATGCGCCACGTTACCTACCGCCACAGTCAATGGTGGACCGTGGTCGGCGGAACCCTGGGCGGAATGCTAATCGGCGGAATTGTTAACTTAATAGGGGTTGACATCCTGCGCGCTCTTTTCGGGCAGGAACTTATTGACATCACAGGAGCTTTGGAAGGCGCTATTCTCGGGTTCTGTCTTTCGCTGGGAATGACCATCGCGGAACAACTCTATCCTCAAAAAATTCTACCCAAAGTTATCACGGCAGCCTTTGCAGCCACTCTGGGCGCCATTACACTCTCGCTTTTTAAAGGCAATTTATTCAGCGGAAGCATTGCGGCTATTACCCGCTCTTTTGCCAACGCCGAAATTAAATTTGAACCGTTAGCATCATTGATCGGTGAAGGACACTTCGGACTGTTATCCAAACTGATACTCAGCTCAATCGAAGGATTCTTTTTCGGAGGGCTGCTTATGGCAGGGTTGGAATTTTTCCGCAACCGCCATAAACACTGAATCACCAATAAGGTCGTGACGCGTAATGCGTAATGCGTGACGAGTAACAAGTAACGAGTGACAGAGTGACAAAGTAACAAAGTAACAGGTGTTTGTCATTCCGATGAGCGAAGAGAAGAGAAATCTTTTGGTCCTATTTAAGTAAAAAGATTTTTCTCCTGCATTGGCGGGATCCAAATGACAGAACATGGTTTTTAAAGGGTGAATTCAAATATTATTAATTATTAATTCCGTAGGAATTAAACGATAGTAGCCCAGCAATTTATTGCTGGGAACAAAGACATCTCCCCCTTCTTCTCCGCCCTTTAGGGCAAAGGTGAAAGGTGACGAGTAAGAAAAATGAAAAAGGAAAAAAGAGAAAACAGAGAGCGGAGAGCAGAAAGCCGTGATGCCTGATGAGTGACAGGTAAGGAAAAAAGAAAAAGATTGTCAGAAAGCGGTGACAACAATTTATCGTGCTAAGTGAGTCGGAGAGGTCCTCTTAACGCTTATACGCTTAACCCTTAACGATAAATAGCCAGC
>JAJRSN010000097.1 GCA_024278715.1 Calditrichota bacterium | reverse complement strand
GACGTCAAAGATAGCGAGGGCAAATTTTTTGTCCGCGAAATCGTTAAAAAAGCGGTAAAACTTAGCCCCAAAGAATTACTTTACAAAAGATATTTCTGGAAAAATCCGGATGATCCTTCCCCAAGACCAAAGCTTGCGGCGGTAAAATATTTTGAACCATGGGATTGGATTATCGGAGCCGGAGTTTACGAAGATGAATTCCTTCAGGTTCAAAACCACATGGATATGGCAATTTCACACATGGTTAACGTTTCAGTGGGAGTGGGAATCATAATTTCCCTAATCATGGGTTTAATCGCTTTTATTCTGAGCAAAAAATTAGCCGATCCCATTCGCGAGCTTACCGTGGCTGCGGATCGTCTGGCAGAAGGCGATGTGGATCAGGAGATTACCTTTGTTTCAAATGACGAAACGGGTTTGCTGGCGGATTCGTTTCGGGCGATGATCGACGAATTGAAACAAAAAGCCAAAGCAGCGGAGGCGATTTCGGCGGGCGATTTGGCGGTTGAGGTTCCTCTGGCTTCCGAAAAAGATTTACTCGGGCATTCCATGCGAAAGATGAAGCAGAATTTAGAGCACTTTATCCGAAGCGCTAAAGAAATGTACGAAAAGCAGAAAGCCGGCGATTACGAATACATGCTTAATCCTGACGATTTCCCCGGTTCTTACGGACAAATGGCTGAACAGGTTAACGCCATGGTCGAAATTTACGTGGAAGTGTTGGGTAAAACACTGGATACGTTAAGATCTTACGGCAAAGGCGATTTTTCGACCGAACTGGAAAAGTTGCCGGGCAAACAGATAATTGTCAATCGCCGGGTAAACGAAATTAAAGAAAATATTCAGTCCCTCGGCAAAGAGATTTTGCCGCTTATCGAAGCCGCAAAAGAAGGCAGGTTGGATGTTCGCGGCGACGCCTCAAAGTTTGAAGGGGAGTACCGGAAAATTATTGAAGGCATTAATTCCACTCTCGAGGCGCTCATCCATCCGCTTCGCATCGCTTCCGATTATATCGAACGCATTGCCAAAGGCGATATGCCGGAAAAGATTCATGACGAATTCAAAGGCGAATTCGATGTTTTACGCAATAATCTTAATCAATGCGTTGAGGCGATCAAAAGTTTGATTGCCGACACCGGTGAATTGACGGAGGCTGCTATTCAGGGAAGACTTGAAGTGCGCGCCGACGAAACCCGTCATAACGGAGATTACAGAAGGATTATCGAAGGTATTAACGCTACTCTTGACGCTGCGGTTGATCCGGTTAAAGAGGTATTGCAGGTTATGGAAAAGATGGCTGAAGGCGACCTGACCATCCGTTTGAACGGCGAATACCACGGCGATCATGCGCGCATGAAACTCGCTTTGAATAAAACCCTGGAAGCCTTTCACGAGCGTTCAAAAGAGATTCGAAATGCCATTCGCCAAATCGACAATGCCGCTAATCAGGTGGCGGATTCCAGTCAAAGCGTTTCGCACGGAGCCACGGAACAGGCGAACTCTTTGCAGGAAGCCACTGCTTCTGTTAACGAACTCAATGATCAGGCAAAACAAAACGCCGAGAGCGCGAATCAGGCGAATCAGCTAACCGGTACGGTTCAAAAAAAGGCGGAAGAGGGCAATACGCGCATGGACGAAATGCTCCACGCCATGGATGAAATCAGCGAGTCTTCGGATCAAATTTCGAAAATCATCAAAGTAATCGATGAGATCGCCTTTCAGACCAATTTGCTGGCGCTTAACGCCGCAGTCGAAGCCGCCCGCGCCGGAGTTCACGGAAAAGGATTTGCGGTCGTCGCGGAAGAGGTCCGCAATCTCGCACAGCGCAGCGCAAAGGCGGCTCACGAAACAACAGAATTGATTGAACGCTCCTCCGAGCGGGTAACGCGCGGTTCCGAAATTGCCCGGAAAACCGCCGAAGCCCTTTCCTCTATCATCGAAGGCATCGGCAAGGTCAGCGATTTTATCGATGAAATGGCGAGCTCTTCAAAAGAACAGTTGAACGCCATGGAACAGATAAACTACGCTCTTTCGCAGATCGATCAGATAACCCAATCCAATGCTGCCAGCGCCGAAGAGGGAGCTTCCGCCGCCGAAGAACTTGCCAGCCAGACAAGGCAGCTAAAAAAGATGATGGAATATTTTAAGCTGAAAGAAATGCAATTAAGAGAATCGGAAAATTCTTTTCGCCCCAAAGAAGAAAAACCGGTGGTTGCTTCCGAGGGACAAGCGGTTTATCCGAAACAGCCGGTTAACCGGCAGGGAGCGGAAATTGTTCTCGGCGACGAAGAATTCGGAAAATTATAATCATTGAAAAAACAGTAAAAGTGGAAAAGAGAGGTCGAAGGAATATTAACGAAAGGAACATCCGAACCGAAATAAGCGACGACAAACTTTTTACGAATCCGTGAACAACGCTTATTGATGTTCGGCTTTGAAAACTGAAATTATGTAAAAGAACGCTTTAAATAAGTGAAGAGGATGTCAAACAAATAAAATACAAGGAGGCAAATAATGAAGCGCATTTATCTTATTTCCGTGATATTTTTGTTAATTTTAAGTCAATCGGCTTCAGCAAAAAATATTACCTGGCTGCAGTATTTTTTTGCCGTGAAAAAAATCTTTCCCGAAACCAAAGAAATAGCGGTGTTTTTACCCCAAAGCGAACAAAGCAGCCAAAAAGAGGCGATGGCAAAGGCAGCCGCCAAGATCGGGGTAAAAATAAAATTGTATCTGGTCGATGACGCGCGCAGCATCGGCAATAATCTGAAGCTGGTTCCTGAAAACAGCGTGCTGATTATTTACGATTCTCCGGTGCTCATGGATAAATCGAGCCGCGTGTACATTTTATCCAGGTGCAAAGAAAAGAATATTTCGGTAGTTACCGCATCCAAAGAATATTCCGATTCGGGGGCGCTTGTAGGTTTGTTACGCGGCGATGACGGGCGTTTGAAAATTGTAATCAACTTAAAGTTCAGCCCCGATCTGGCTGCAAAATTCACGCCCGAATTCAACCAACAAGCCGGCGTTTCAAAAGTTTTGCAATAATGCGTTAAAACTATCGAGGGACGAAGGTCAAAATAATTTAGAAAGGACCAAATTATGTGGTTTTCCAAATTAACCATCAAAAATAAAATATTAATCCTGTTTATCCCGGTCCTGATGGTAATGATAATCTTCGGAATGCTCATTATTAATTCCATAACCGCTTCCGCGTTGGATAGAAATTTAAAAGCGTCATTGGAAATCATCGGGAATCTTGCGGCGGAAGCCGTGAAAACCGGGGTGGAATTCGGCGATCCGGAACTTATCACAAACGCTCTGGAAGGCTTTACCAAAGACCAGCAGATTTCAATGGTTAAAGTAAAGGATTCGGAAGATAAAGATTTATTCAGTTACCGGAAAGAAGGGTATAAAGAGATCAAAATCAAAGATGCTGCCGGAATCACTGAATTTGACAATGAAATTTTTATTAATCTGCCTATTAAATCGTCGGATAAGACCATCGGCAGCGTGATCGTGGGACTTTCTATGGAAAGACGTCAGGCTGCTCTTAGTTTTGCCACCAGAATTTTGATACTCCTTTCGGTGGCGGGCGTCTTTGTTTTGATTCTGTTTATCACATTTTTGACCAAAAAGGTTACCCGACCGATTAACGATTTGCGTAATATGGCGAGTCTGCTGTCCGAGGGTCAATTGGAATTTGAGGTGTCGTATTCTTTTGAAGATGAATTGGGACAATTAATCCGCACCTTCAAGGATATGGCTTTTTCCATCGGGAAAAAAGCAAAAGCCGCAAAAAATCTTGCCGCCGGTAATGTGGATACCGAAATTGAAATTCTTTCCGAAAATGACGTTCTCGGAAACGCCCTGTTAGAAGTAAAACAAAGTCTTAAGGTGGTTGTAACGGAGCTGGAAACTCTGGTTACCAAACAAAAGCAGGGAGAAATCGACGCCCGCTGCGAAACACTAAAATTAAACGGTGTTTATGAAGAAGTCATTACCAATCTGAATCAGGCTCTGGATGTGGTTATCGATCCGGTTAAAGAGACGATTACCATTTTAAACGAATACGCACGCGGAAATCTGCAAAACACGTTGCGTCCCTTACCCGGTCAATTGATGCAGCTAACCGACGCTCTGACTACCATCCGCACTAATTTGCAGGCATTAATCGACGAAAGCGTAAACTTAACCGAGCAGGCAAAATCCGGAAACCTGAATTACCGTGGTGACGCCGACAAGTTCGAAGGCGGATATCGCGACATTTTGAACGGATTCAACGAAACCATGGACGCGGTGATTATGCCTTTGAACGAAACCGCAAAAGCCATTGCCGCCATTTCCCGCGGCGAAATACCGGACTACATCGATAGCGACTTCAAGGGCGATTTTAATGCGCTGAAGGAAAATTTGAATCGTTGTATTCTGGCAATAAATAATCTTGTGCAAGATTCTAACGCCTTAATCGACGGCGCGCTGGAAGGACGTTTGGATTTCCGCGTGGACGACAGCCGTCACGAGGGCGATTTCCGAAAAATAGTGCGCGGAATCAATGAAGCGTTAGATGCGCTGACCAATCCGATCAATGAAGGTCTGGAAGCGCTGGAGCAGGTTGCCGCCGGTGATTTGCGGGTTAAAATACAAAGCGAGCATAAAGGCGATCACGGAAGAATGAAAAACGCGTTGAATAAAACGCTTGATTCTTTAAATGAAATTTTGGAGAACATCGCCAACGCGGTCGATCAGATTCAAAACGGTGCGCATCAGGTCGCCGATTCCAGTCAGTCGGTTTCGCAAGGCGCAACCGAACAAGCCAGTTCTCTGGAAGAGACAACAGCTTCCATCGAAGAAGTAGCTTCGCAAGCCAAACAAAATTCCGAAAACGCCACTCTTGCAAATCAAATTTCAACGGCTGCTCAAAAAGCCGCCGAAGAAGGCAACGGGCAAATGGAAAGAATGCTCGAAGCAATGCAGGATATCAACGAATCTTCCAAGCAAATCTCGAAAATCATCAAGGTGATAGACGAGATCGCTTTCCAAACAAATCTTTTAGCGCTCAACGCCGCGGTGGAAGCAGCCCGCGCCGGAGTTCACGGAAAAGGGTTTGCCGTTGTCGCCGAAGAGGTCCGCAATTTGGCTCAACGCAGCGCCAAAGCCGCCAAAGAAACCGAACAATTAATAGAAGGATCGGTGCAAAAGGTTAAACACGGAACCGACATTGCCGACAAAACCGCCAAATCTCTGGAAATGATCATTCAGAATATCTCCCGAGCCAGCGACTTGATTGACGAAATAACCAGCGCTTCAGCCGAACAGGTGGAAGGAATCGAACAAATCAGTGAAGCCTTAAAACAGGTGGATCAGGTTACTCAGGCAAATGCAGCCAGCGCGGAAGAGAGCGCTTCTGCCGCCGAGGAGCTGTCCAGTCAGGCGCTCAATTTACGCGGTATGATTCAAAAATTTAAGCTTGCCCATGACTTTTACTCAGAAGAAATAAACGTCGGAATTCACGAAGAAAACGAACCCGTTGCCGAATTAAACGCGGAAAAACGATTCGGAGCCAGCAAGCGCAGCGGAAACGGAAACGGAAACGGCTCTTTGAATCAATTCCCTGATTTTACCGACGATCAGGACTTTGGGGACTTTTAACCGAAAAACCGTTAACAGGGTTAAAGTGATGACGGAAATGCCGGAATTATTGGAAAAAGATTTTGAGAAAATACGACAGTTGGTTCATGACCGATTCGGAATCTCTCTCGGACCCCACAAACGTTCTTTGGTGCTGGGACGATTGCAAAAGGTGGTGCGGGCATACGGGTTCCGGAGTTTCAGCGAATATTATGACTATCTGTTAAAAGATCAATCAGGCGAAGCGCTGAATACTCTGATCAACCGAATTTCCACCAACCATACTTATTTTAACCGTGAACCGAACCACTTTGCTTTTTTGGAGGAAAAAGCAATCCCCGGTCTGTTAAAGCGTCTTCAGAGCAATAAGAAAAAAGAGGTTCTGCGCATTTGGTCCGCCGGCTGCTCTTCCGGAGAAGAACCTTACCAAATTGCCATGATTCTGATCAGGATTTTAGGATTGTTGGACGCTAAAAAGAAAAGCGCGATTCTGGCGACGGATATTTCGGAAATTGTTTTGGAGAAGGCAAAGCAAGGACAGTATTCTAAGGAGAATTTGTCTAATCTGGACGCGCCCTTTGTCGAAAAATACTTTGCAAAAGAAGAGGACGAAAAATTTTTGGTCAAACCTTTTGTTAAAGAGCTGATCCTGTTTCGGCGTTTGAATTTAATGAGACCGCAATTTCCTTTTAAGAGGCGATTTCACATCATCATTTGCCGAAACGTGATGATTTATTTTGATACGGAAACCAAAGAGCAACTGATTCAAAAATTTTACAATTATCTGGAACCGGGAGGTTATTTGATGATCGGTCATTCGGAAAGTTTGAGCCATCACAACTCCTATTTCAAGTACGTGCAACCTGCGATTTATGTTAAGGAAGAATAAAATGGATTCAGTAAAGGTACTGGTGGTTGACGATTCGGCGCTTGTCCGGCAGGTATTAAGTCATGGGCTTTCAATGGATCCCGAAATTGCGGTTGTCGGCGTTGCCGGCGATCCGTATCGTGCGCGGGATTTGATTTTAAGATTAAAACCGGACGTATTAACGCTCGATATTGAGATGCCACGCATGGATGGTTTGGAGTTTTTGAAAAGATTAATGCCTCAACATCCTTTGCCTGTTATTATGGTCAGTTCGCTTACGGAACGGGGTTCGAAAATCACTCTGGATTCTCTGGCGGCAGGGGCGATTGATTTTGTACTTAAGCCGAAAATAAACATTCGCAACGGTTTGAATAATATGATGGAAGAGCTGCGCGCCAAAGTGAAAATGGCTTCCAGGGTAAAGGTAAAGCACTGGCGTAAAAAGAATTTTAAGTCCGAAGCAATTCGCAAAGTTCGTTTTAGCAAACCGATCAAGACCACGGACAAGGTTATTGCCATAGGCGCTTCTACCGGCGGTACCGAGGCAATTCGAAAATTGATTTGCGCCCTACCTCCCGATTCGCCCGGTGTCGTCATTGTTCAACACATGCCGGCAGGATTTACCACAATGTTCGGTCAACGGCTAAATCAATTGTCCGATTTAACCGTTAAGGAGGCGCAATCGGGCGACAGGGTAATGACGGGCAACGTTTTAATCGCTCCGGGTAATTATCACATGCAGCTAATTCGATCGGGCGGGGAATACCGCGTTCTTTGCAGAGACGGTGCGGCGGTAAACGGGCATCGTCCCTCGGTGGATGTTCTTTTCCGGTCGGTAGCCAAATATGCGGGGAGCAACGCCATCGGCGTAATGCTGACCGGCATGGGCGACGACGGCGCGGATGCCATGGTTAAAATGCGCGAGCGCGGAGCGCGGACAGTAGCGCAGGATGAAAACACATCGGTTGTTTTTGGAATGCAGCGTGAAGCCTACAAACGCGGCGGCGCAGAAAGATTAGCGCCTTTGGGAAAAATACCGGAAATCATAACAAGCTATTTGAATGGGATGAAATAATGGCAAATTTAATCGTTGGAGTGGGCGATATTGTGGTCAGCAGAAATCCGCATGATCAGATCAAAACATACGCCCTGGGCTCTTGTGTGGCTTTGATTTTTTACTCGCCGCACTTAAAAGTTGCCGGAATGGCACATATCGCTTTGCCCGATTCAAAGGTCAACAAGGAACGGGCAAAGAAAAAACCGGGATATTTCGCGGATACGGCTATCCCGAAGTTGATTAATAATTTAAAACAACTGGGAATTCAAAAGAATAGTCAGGTTTGGATTAAAATGGTCGGCGGCGCTAATATTCTTGATCCGCAAGGGAAATTCAATATCGGAAAGCGAAATGTTCTGGCTATTAAAAAATTCCTCTGGAAATACTGCCTCGGCGCGATTGCCGAAGATGTCGGAGAAAACCATAGCCGAACGGTGTCTGTTATTGTGCGGGACGGTCGGGTGATTGTTTCTTCGCCGGGGCGGGGCGAATGGACTTTGTAAATTTTATTTAAGTTGGGAGGTAACCATAATGGCTCGAATACTCATTGTAGATGATTCGGCTACGGCGCGAGCGTTAATCAGACGCAGTCTGGATATTTGCGGCTTAAAGGACGTCAGTTTTTTAGAAGCGGGAAACGGGAAAGAAGCGCTGAAAATTTTGAAGGATGAAGCGGTCGATTTTGTATTTACGGATATTAACATGCCCGAAATGGACGGAGAGGCGCTGCTGAAACGAATTAAAAGCTCACCGAAACTTTTCCATTTACCCGTGGTCGTAATTACCAGTCTAAAAAACAATATCGCCGAACAAAATTTGATCCGTGAGCATGCCGCTGCCGTTTTAGCCAAACCTTTGGAACTACCGGAGGTGCACAAAATACTCAGAGATTCATTAAACTTAATTTAACGAGGTATCTTTAAATGAACGACGAAAAACTAATCGTAGCGTTACATGCGGCTATAACCGAATCGACTGAAAACCTGATCTTTCAGGAATTGGAAGAGGTGAGAATATTGGAAAAAGAAGAAGCGGTAAGAATAGGGGATTATCAGGTTTCTTTAAAAATCAAAAAACCCTTTTCCGGTACGCTTTATCTGATTTTAGATCATACGCATGCCGAGCAAATTGTAACCGAAATGATCGGTGAAGTGATCGACGACGAAAAATCGATTATTGACGGGTTGAACGAATTATGCAATACCATCGGCGGACGATTCCTCGCAAAATACGTGCCGGACGAATCCTTTGAACTGGGACTGCCGGAATGCGGGAAAATCGAATCCCTTGACGAGCTTCCTTACGATTCGGTGCAAAGGTTTTATTTTCAGGATACGCAATTGTGTGTTTCGCTGGAACAGGAATAATTTGTTCTCAACGGGAAAAATTTTCTTGTTTGTAGCCTTAGCCAAAAAATGACAAAAGCATTCTTTACCGAAATATCAACGCAAGGTATGCTTTCGGATAGTTGGCATATTTTTTGAGGAGAAAGTAAAAAGGAAACTTAGGAAGGAGTGCAATAACAATGATTGAGAACAAGCGTGTTTTATTTGTGGAAGATTCTCCGACCATGCGCCGGATTATTGCAAATTCACTTAAAAAACTGGGAGTAACACAAATTGAAGAAGCTGAAAACGGAGTGGATGCCTTGGAAAAACTCCAGTCCTGCGAATACGATATGATTTTGACAGACTGGAATATGCCCGAAATGAACGGCAAGGAACTGGTGGAGCATATTCGTAAAAGCGATCGGTTAAAGGAGCTGCCCATTTTAATGATTACCACCCGAGGAATGGAAGAGGATGTTTTAACGGCAATTAAATTGGGCGTGAACGGATACATCGTAAAACCGTTTACTCCGGATATTTTACGTAAAAAAATGGTTGAATTGTTCAGTAATTCGTAAAGGGGGACCTATGTTGGAAGTCAACGGAATCGACGATCTTTTGGATAAAATTGAAAACTTAAGAGCTTCGTTAAAATTAAGCGATGAAATTTTGCCGCTTGTGAGCGACATGTTTATGTTTATTAAAGATATCATCCCTTTGATGTTAGAAACCAATACCTTTATGCGGGAAGGAGCCGTAAAGCTGCCTTCGGCTTCGGACAATCTGAATAAGGTTTCGCGAACCACCGAAATGGCGACCCACGAAGTAATGGACCGGCTTGAAGGTATTATCGGCAAATTGGACGTGTTAAAGGAAAACGTGGAAAACGACCGCCGGAAAGAGGCGTCGTTGGAGATGATCGATGAAATTCAAAATGAGGCTTCGAATATTTTTTACGCTTTTCAGTTTCAAGACATAACTTCTCAGCAATTGGACTATGTAAACCGGATTCTGAAGGCGATCTATATTAAATTCGTGGATCTTTTTAATTCTTCTTTAAGGATTAAAGCCAATACATTTTTGGGAAAAGATGTGGTAGCCGCCATTGAAAAAGAGTTGGAAAACAGTCCGATAAATGACGACGGAAATTCATTTGAAGAGAGCACCGCCGATTTTGTCAGGCAGGACGGAATTTCTCAGGAATTAATCGATAAATATTTTAAATCAAAGTATTGATGCGCCATGAAAAAGAATGAATCGTTTTTTGATTACGATCAGAGTAAGATGTTCGCTCATTTGCCAAAGCCAAATACCTTACGGAGCCCGATTATCAAAAAAGATAAGGTTGTTTTCGGAAAATCAAGAAAAATCGAGCACTCCGTCCAGGTAACGGATATTCATCAGAACGGCGAAATTTCACCGGTTTACAATAACGGCGAGTTGATCGGTGTTATTTACGAATGCAGCTGCGGGAAGATTGCGCAAATTTTGTTTGATTTTGAGGAGGCGGCGGTAGATAGAAAAAGATCCGCCACGGGTTAAACCAAAGTAAGTTGAAAACGGTGGAAAACATTAAAATAAATATTGATCCCGACGGGCTGAAAGCCAAAATAACCATTACCGCGCGTAATGACACGTTTCCGGCAAAGGAAAAAATTTTACGGGCGCTTAGCCGCGCCGGGGTAAAATACGGAATCGATCAGACAAAGCTGGAAGAAATTGTCAGGAACAAAGAGCCGGTGTATGATAGCGTAATCGCAAAAGGAAGGCTGCCTGTCAAAGGAAAACCCGCCTCTTTAAAATGGAATATCCCCCTTACGCCGCAAGCAGAACTTCAAAACGGAACATCCGAAAATAAAAGAATCGATTTTAAACAGTCTCTGCTTTTTTACACGGTTAAAGCGAATCAGGTAATTGTTACAAAAATCCCGGCGCAAAAAGGTCAGGATGGAGTAAAGGTAACCGGCGAAGTAATTTCGTCACTCGGTGATGACATTACTTTACCAGCCGGAAAAAACACAAAAGTTTCGGAAGACGGACTTTCGCTGATTTCGGCAATCGACGGTTCAGCCTATTACCGGAATCGGCAGGTGAATGTTGACAAGATTCTGCACATCAAAGGGGATGTGAATTACGGCACCGGAAACATTAAGTTTGCCGGACCAGTGGTAATTGAAGGCGATGTTCGTTCCGGATTTCGTGTGGAAGCAAAAGATTCGATAATGATCGGCGGCAATGTGGAAGCCGCTCATATTTATTCGCAGCAGGGAGATATTACGATTAAGTACGGAGTGGTCGGTAAAAAGCGCGCCAAAATTCTGGCGGGCAGCAATTTGTATTGCGGCTACATTCAGGATGCCACCGTCGGAGTCCGCGGGGATATTCGTGTTTATCACTATATCATCAATTGCAGCGTTTCGGCTGGCGGAAGAATTATTGTGAAAGGCGAAGAGGGTCAGATAAGAGGCGGTACTTTAACTTCGGAAAAAGGTATCGAAGCCGCCAGCGTCGGTTCCAACAGGAACATTTACACTGAACTCAAAATTCTGAATCACGGTCAAAACAGCTCGCAAAAAAAACTGTGGGAATTGAGCCGGCTGCGCGCCGACCTGACTTTGCGCCATTCAACTCTGGAAAAACGCTTCAAATTTTTAGAACTTCTGCAAAAAGAGGTTTCTGACCTTTCAGACGAAAAACTGGCGGAAATCGAGTTTTTGAACAAGGAATTAAAACGCCTGAAAAACCGGTTAATGCAACTGGACGACGAAGAGATTTTACTGCAAAAAGAAACCGCAAGGGAGAGGATGCTCAAAGAAATCGTGATCGAAGAAAATCTGTATCCCAACGTTCACATCGAAATTAACGGGCTTGGTTTTCATGCCGATGAATTGCTTTCGGGCGTGAAAATCTTTCGTTTTAAAGATGAAATAATAATTGAATCGTTAAAAGAAATATCCGATCGGGAATATGATGTTTTTGTTCCCGATCGTTAACAGTCACAAAAATTAGCCGGGAAAAGCAATGGCAAAAAAAAGACTTGATTCGAGCGAAGTGTCTTTAATGATGAGCGACATAGTGTCCATCATCTATCAGGTAACAGATTTAAATGTGGCTCTGGATATGATATTGGACACCTGCAACGAGTACCTGAAAATTTCTCATGTGGGCATCGCGCGCTTTAAAGAGGAAGAAGAGAATTTTTCCATTATTAAAAGCAAAAATTTCGACTTAGAAATAGAGAGCAAATTCCAATTTAATCTTTTTACGCCGATCAACGGCATGATCATTCGCAAAGAACGCCCGTCGAAATTTAATAATATGGCGGGAACGGTTAAAATCGGCAATAAACTTGTTAAGCTGAATACCGAAGTAAAAACTCTGTACCTCTTCCCTTTCCGTTTCCATGAACAGATCAACGGTTTTCTGGAAGTTCTCGTACTGCCCCACGAAGAAAACCTTACGCCGGAGACAATTAAGCTTCTTTCCGGTTTTGTGAATTTAACGGCGCCCATATTCCACGTTTTTGGTCCTTTAAAAAGAAGGGGCAAGGGATTTGAAAATATTATCAGTAAGATAATAAAAGACCGAATTTACGAAGCTCGGCTCGGATTGTATCCCGTTTCTTTTTCCATCTTTCGAATCAGTTTGTGGCACGAAATGATTTCAACCATAGCGCTGCAAGACACCGTTCAAACATACCAGGAGCTATTCGATCAAAAATTAGGCTCCCTGGGAGATGTTATTTGGTTAACTCTGGATACCGCCTTTTTTATTTTTCCTAATGCCGATCTTTTTTCAGCCGAAAGTATTTGCAATACTTTAAAGGAAGAGGTAGAGAGCACTTTTTCCAAACAAAGAGATCAGATTCAGGTAGCCTTAAAGTATGTGTGCATCAGCTATCCGCAGTCCGGAGAAGATGCGGGCGAGATTATCAGTCAGCTCTGGATAAGATTGTTCGACGAGCTTCGTTCAGAGATATTTACAAATCATTAAAAAATTAGCTGTATCATGGAATTAAACAACAAAGAAATTTTAATTGTGGATGATGATCCTGCAATTTTAGAGATGATATCCGACGGATTGAACG
The DNA here is from genome assembly GCA_024278715.1 of Calditrichota bacterium. Taxonomy (GTDB): domain Bacteria; phylum Calditrichota; class Calditrichia; order Calditrichales; family Calditrichaceae; genus Caldithrix. The sequence goes on along the minus strand of JAJRSN010000097.1, from coordinate 3,821 downwards.
AACATGATTTTAAGGTGATAACGGCGTATTCTCCGGAAGAGGTAAACAAGAAGATCAAAAATCAGGATATCGGATTAGCCTTGTTGGATTTTGATCTCGGCTGGAAGAAAAAGAACGGCATTCAATTGGGAATCGATCTGCTGGATGTGTATCCCGATTTGATTGTGGTCATTATGACAGGTTATCATAATATCAAGTACGCCATCGAAGCCCTGCGCAAATATTCTTTTCATTATATGATTAAGCCCTTTCGCATTGATCAGATTATCTCATTGTTTGAGCGCGCGGTTCATGAATTGCAATTGCGCAAAGAGAATCAGCTTTTAAAGGAGCAGGTTTTAATTTTAAAAGATGAAAATCAGAAATTACGTGAACTAATAAAAGATATCCGACCGGAAGAAGCAAATTTAAGCGTTGCGGCAAAAGAGAAAGAATTGCGCCAAAGGTTAAAAAATCAACAGGCGATCAACTCTTATCGCCGTCAAAAAAATTCTCTGCCTTTCCCTCCTAAAGAGTAGTCAAATCATTCCGATACCAATAAAATCATACTTTTCAAAATATAACAGTTATTATGAGAAAATTAAATTGAACATAGAATTGTGATTGGCTCGACAAATCACAGGTTGAAGTAGTTGTTTTAAAGTGTTATCTTTAGAGTCTGGTTACAATGAAACAAGAAGAAGCTTATGGATAAGCAAAAGATTTTGGTTGTGGATGACGATCAGCATTTAAGGCTGGTTTTAAGCGAAACATTAACTTCCTGTGGTTACGAAGTGGAGACAGCCGACTCAGGGAATCGAGCGCTCTCAATTCTTGAAAAAGAACCGTTTGATTTAATGATCACCGATTTGATGATGCCCGGGATAAAAGGCATCGAGCTGATCAAAAAGGCTAAGGTGTTGTATCCTTCGATGGGCGCAATTGTGATTACGGCTTACGGCACCATCGAGCGCGCGGTTGAAGCCATGCAGAACCGAGCCTACGATTTTATTACCAAGCCCTTTTCCATCAGTCAAATTGAATCCCGCGTAAAACGATTTTTTGAATTTAAACAGCTCCAGCAGGAAAATCTGAATCTGAAGCAAAAACTGGAAAAATATCATCTCGATACCCGCATTGTCGGCGAAAGTCAGGCAATCAAAGAGGTTTTGAACCATATCGATATTGTGGCAAAGAGCGATGCCACGGTTTTTATTCGCGGCGAAAGCGGAACCGGTAAAGAACTTGTGGCGCAGGCGATACACGATCGTTCCGATCGGGCGGAGAACGCGTTTCGAAAAATCAATTGCGCCGCCGTTCCCGAAACGTTATTCGAAAGCACGCTGTTTGGTCATGAAAAGGGTTCTTTCAGCGGCGCCTATCGTCAGCAAAAGGGAATATTCGAAGAATGCCATGAAGGAACGATTCTTTTGGACGAAATCAGTGAAATACCTTATTCTTTACAGGCTAAACTTTTGCGCGTGTTACAAGAAATGAAAGTTACGCGGGTGGGCAGCACAACCGAAATCCCGATTGATGTTCGGATTATCGCCACAACCAACCGCGATATTAATGAACTCATCGAATCGGCAAAATTCCGGGAAGATTTGTTTTTTCGCCTGAATGTCTTTCCGATTACCGTTCCGCCCCTGAGAGAACGCAAAGAGGATATTCCTGTCATTATCGATCATTTTTTGGGTTTATTCAAAGAGAAATATCATTTTCAGAAAAAGATAATCTCCCCTTCGCTAATGCAAAAAATAATAAACTATGACTGGCCCGGGAATGTGCGCCAGTTGCAGCACATGATAGAGCGAGCGATTCTTTTTTCTGGTAAAGACGAAGTTATTACCGAAAAGCATTTTCAGTTTAAACATGAGGGCTTTCGTTCCAAAAAACAAACCGCAGTTGATGAAAACGAAGTTTTACCCCTGGCAGAAATGGAGCGCCGAATGATTATGGCGGCGTTGCGAAAAACCAATAATCATCGCACAAAAGCAGCCGAGTTATTAGGAATAACGGTACGTACCTTACGGAATAAATTAAACGAATACGAAGAACAAGGATTAATGGAAGATATTCAATGAATCGTTTGGAAACAGTACCTTCGGGTGAATATTTTGTAACAATGTCTTCCGATATTTCGGCTCAGGCATTTTTAGGGTCTTGCGTGGGGTTGATTATTTTTGACAATGTGGCAAGAGTAGGAGGTTTGTACCATATCCTTTTACCCGAACCATCCAGTAGCTTAAGCGATGATTCTCCTCATAAATACGCTTCCAAGGGTTTGCCGCTTTTTTTTGAAGCGTTGGAAAAAAAAGGCGCTAAAAAAGAGAATATGCAAGCCGTGGTTGCCGGCGGCGCTTTGATGGGAGATGTGTCCAATGTTGACCTGCAACTGGACATCGGGGGCAGGACCTCGGATATTGTTTTGGGATATCTTTCGGATTGTCAGATTGAATTGCTCAGGGTCGAAATCGGCGGGTATTTCGGATATAAGATAACGGCGGATTTTAGGACATTTGATTATTCCATAGAGCTTATCGGTTCCAATATAGTCGGGCGCAGAAAACACGAGTTAGTCGGCGAAATTGAAGACATCGATACCGTTATTCAAAAAATAAAACCCATTCCGCAAATCGCTTTAAAAGTTATCCGTATGATTCACGCCGACGATGTTTCGATGTCTGTCATCGGAAAGGAAATTCGTCAGGATCAGGTGCTCACGGCGCGCATCATTCAACTTAGCAATTCGGCTTTTGTGAATCCGCGCTATCGAATTGACACCATCGACGAAGCCCTGGTAATGTTAGGGGAAAGGCGTGTTTTACTTTTAACGCTTTCTATTTTTACGGAGCTTTATTACAAAGAGGCGGATAACGGCTATTCTTTGTGTAAAGGCGGTCTTTTTCAGCATTCCCTCGGCGTGGCGCATGCGGCGGAAGAAATTGCCCGCATGACAAGGCTTATTGAACCGGAATTGGGTTACACAGCCGGACTTTTACACGATATCGGTAAAATTGTTCTTGATCAGTGGGTCGATAATTTTTATCCCATGTTCTACCGGAACTTGTACAGCGACGAAAATTTAACCCTGATCGAAGTGGAGCGGAAATTGTTCAATATTGACCACACAATGGCGGGCGCCGAATTAGCCCAGTTGTGGGAACTGCCGGAAAGCCTTGCTCAAGCTATTAAGTTTCATCATAATCTGGAAAAATTCGATAAATCTCCGCCCCTGCTTCACATAATCAATTTCGCCAATCTGTTGCTGAGTTATTTTAAAACCGGCTTGGTAGTTAATAAATTCGACGCTCAAAATCTTTCCGCCTCGGTTAATTATTTAAAGCTCTCTCCCGATAAAATTATTCAGATATTGGAACGTATTCCGTTCAATAATTTACAATCGTTCGGCGGTAATATTTAGCCGCGGCAAAAAGTAAACGATGTAAATTTTTATGGATCCCAAAGAATTTACGAACCTGCCGCCGTTAACCTTTTATTACGCGGCATTGAGGGCAAAACCCAAAAGTGAGATCAGCGCTTAATTATTCGAATATCAGAAAAAAAATAAGCCAAAGAGACTTTTTGAAAAATCCCCGGTCAAAAAATCGGAATCCCTTAAATTTAAATCCGCCCGCCCGAATCAAAAGTAATTATTTTTATTCTCATCTTATTTAATACCCGGCAAAGCCTCCGCTTATCTTAAATTTTTTTCGTATTCCGCCGACTTTTTGTTTTTGAAAATATCAAGGGGAAAGTTTTAATATTGATAAAGGAAATATTTTCCTTACAAATTTTTCTCCGAGAAAACCGCGACATATTTTTTAATAAATTTCGAT
>JAJRSN010000096.1 GCA_024278715.1 Calditrichota bacterium | reverse complement strand
GGAATAAGCCCCCCTTGCATTCGGCGTTCCCCCCTGTAAAGGGGGGAAATTAAAAGGGGGGTCTTTAATGCTGAATAAACAAAAATTTACTGATAACTAAAACGTAATGCACGATGAGTAACAAATAATAAAGGAAAAAGATTAAAGTTCTTTCAAGATTAAAGATAAAATCGACAAGTGATATAGTAACATGTAACTGGTGACAAGGACGTGACTTGTAGTTTGGAAAAGCACGCTTAACCCTTATACCCTTAACGCTTAACGAATAACCAATTTAACGACAATGGATTAAATTTCGATAACTCATTACGCATTACGCATTACGATAATCGGAGATTGCGCTTAACGAAAATCATAAATCATTAATGCTTTAACCATACCCTCATTCTTTAATCATACTTTCTGCGGCAAGCTCAAACGGATCATCGCCGCCTTTTAACGGTCGGATAATGAAGCCAAACCGGTAATCCTTCGGAAGCAATATGTACTGGCTGTGCGGTTTTGCTCCCCAACTGTCATCGCCTCCCAAGCCCATTTGCTTGTAATCGATCATAACTTCCACAAAATCACCTTCGTTTATTTGGTTCAGATGCTTTTCTCCGCGGAATTGGCGTTCCAATTCTTCCATAGAATAACTCAGGGCGGAAAAGCCGAAGGCGGGATTTCCGATAAACAAAACGCCCTGCCCTTCTTTGTTGGTTAATGCCAGCCAGCGGGTATCGGTGCGGTAACCGGTTTCCTGCGGACTAACATAAGGGAAGAATAAATCTTTTACGGGCATGGAATAATCGCCCAGATATGCGCCTGTTTTGCGATCCCAATAATTCTCGTGCGGTCCGCGTCCGAACCATCGCGACCGATCAAATTGACGGGGCAACCGGAGACGCATTCCCAATCGAGGTATTTCGGGCAGATTCTCTTTTCCCGCTTTGAATGTGTTGTTCACCGAAACAACGCCGTTTCCGTAAACATCATATCGGGTAAGCATGAAGGATTCCACTGAAGGAAAAGAAAATTTAACCGCAATCTGAAAGTGACGTTCATTAAGTTTCCGCGCTGCAATCTCTTCAACCACACGATTCGTACCGGCTTCGTTCCACGGAGCGCAGCGCTCAGGCATTCCGTTACCGAAATCGTTGTCCGTGGGAGCCCGCCAGAAATTGGGCAAAGGACCCCGCTTCAAAAGTTCAATCTCAAAAGATTTAAAAGAACGGATTGTGCCGGTTGTTTTATCAAAAACCAACTCAAACCTTTCGCCTTTTACCCGAATTGATTTTTTACTTTCTTTGACTTTTATTTCCGGTAAATCATCGATTTTTAAGGGCTCGGCTTCCTGCGACCAGGGTAAAATAAACTGTTCCGCGGCTATCACGTGATCCGCCGGTATTAATCCTTCCGGCGCAGCGGTTTTGACCGCAAAATTCAACGTGTATTCCGATCCGCTTTGAGGCGCAGCCATGGGAAGCTGCAATTCAATCACCTCTTCCTCACCCGGAGCAACGTTTAGTTTGGGCAGCCGGCGACGAAAAACTTCTCTTCCGTTAGCTTCGACGGTGTATTCGATTTTGAACTTGCTCAGATCTGTAAAAGCAAATTTGTTTTTAATCTTAACCCTATTCGGAGAAAACGGTATGGCTTCGAATTCGACATTCTGATAGACCTTTTTAACTTCCCACAAGGCTGGATGCGGCGTGCGGTCGGGCGAGACCAATCCGTTAATACAAAAATTAAAATCGCTCGGAGTGCCTTCCGGACCGAAATCGCCGCCAAAAGCCCACCATTTGCGCCCTTTTTCATCCGTCTGCGCAATGCCCTGATCAACCCAATCCCAGATGAATCCGCCCTGCAGATTAGGGTACTTTTCAATAATTGCCCAATAGTCCTTTAGATTACCGTTGCTATTCCCCATGGCATGCGAATACTCGCACAAAATTAAAGGGCGGTCTTTCCAACGATATCCGTACGATTCCAAATAAGCCCATGAGTACATGGGACTGACAATGTCCACATAGGGTCGCTCCTGAGCCCGTTCGTACTGCACCGGACGGCTCGGGTCGCGGCTGTGAATCCATTTCGACGCCTCTTCAAAATTTATCCCGTCGCCCGCTTCGTTGCCCATTGACCAGATGATGACAGAAGGATGATTTTTGTCCCGTTCCACCATGCGTTGAATTCGATCTAAATGCGCTTCCATCCAATCGGGATTTTTGGCTAGACTTTTTTCGCCATAGCCCATGCCGTGCGACTCGATATTGGCTTCGTCAATCAAGTAAATCCCGTAGCGATCGCAAAGCTCGTACCATCTCGGATCGTTGGGATAATGACTCGTGCGAACAGCGTTAATATTAAATTCCTTCATCAATTTGATGTCTTTTATCATGGATTCTTCGCTGATCACATGACCTGTGTGTTCGTCGTGCTCATGACGGTTTACGCCTTTTAAATAGATCGGCACGCCGTTAACAAGAAGTTGCCCGTTGCGTATCTCCGCTTCTCGAAAACCGATTTTATCTGCAAGAACTTCCAAAGTTTGATTTTTTTCGTCTTTTAAGATCAGGGCAAGATTGTAAAGATTTGGCGTTTCAGCCGTCCATTTTGCCGGATTATTAACCCGCGTGTTGAGGGTTAATTTTAAATCTTTTTTTGTGAATTTAAATTTGCGCGATGATTTGGCAATCGTTCTATGCTGATCATCCGACAACAACAACTCGATTGAGAAATTTTGGTCAGGCGCCCGTGACAGATGATGCCGTAAATCCACATCAACCGCAAGCTCCGCATCCCGATAATTTTCGTCCAAATCGGTGTGAACAAAAAAATCACGAATTCGTACCCGCGGCGCGGAGTAAAGACAGACGTCCCGCTCTATTCCGCTGACGCGCCAGAAATCCTGACATTCCAGATAAGAGCCGTCCGACCAGCGATACACTTTTAAAGCCACCGTGTTTTCGCCTTTACGCAAATAGCTGGTAATGTCCCATTCCGCCGGAGTTTTGGAGCCCTGACTGTAACCGACGTACTGTCCGTTAATCCAGATGTAAAACGCCGATTTGACCGCGCCGAAGCGAATGAAAATCTCTCTGTTTTGCCACCCTTCGGGAACGGTGAAGGTTCGCCTGTAACTTCCCACGGGATTATAATCATGGGGCACCTTCGGCGGATTCGGTTTATCTGTCCATTCGTAGCGGACGTTGACGTAAATGGGAATTCCGTAGCCGTTAAATTCCCAGTTAGCCGGAACCCGAAAATCATCCCAATCACGCACATCGTAATCGTCTTTGTAAAATTTTTCGGGAGCGTCCGCCGGTTTTTCCACCCATTTGAATTTCCAGATACCGTTAAGCGAAAGATAATACGGAGATTCTTCCGCTTTTTTATTAAGCGCCGATTGCAAATTTGAAAACGGAATACCCGCGGCGTGAGGTTCTTCTTTATTTTGATCGAACATTTTAGGATTTTCCCAATCAGGGGTCTGGTTTTGTGCCTGCATCGTTCCTCCGGACAGTATAATAAAAATGAGCGGAAACAACAAAATTCGACTCATGCTGCACTCCTCATTTTTTTTTAAATGTTACGCGCACATTACCCCGAACCGCGGGGACGCCGATTGTTTGCGGGGTATTTGCCGCGAATTCCATGTAACAAATTAAAATACTTATTAAACAATTCAAAAGGAATAAAAATCGACAAATCGCGGTGCCGGAAATCTATCCGTTTTAAAAAGTGGCTCCACCTTTAGAAAAGTGAAGCCACCAACCAACCCAATTTGAGGAGGGTTTTTAAGGGCTGACAATGATTCAATTCGCGTCTTTATTTAACTTCGTGCTGTCTTTTTTGATAAATTAAAATCGGTTTGAAAATCAGTTAAATATTGAACTAAATTTCATGTTTTATCGATTCGCAGACAGCTCCGCTTGGTCACTTACATCCCGCCTGTAGTGGGCTGACATAAAAAGCGCTAAAATCGGCTTAAGTTTTACGGATTCAAAAAAATCGATTTCCGAACCGCGCAATAATCAAATTCTCCGCAAAAACGACCCCGCTCCGAGGATAAACTCAAAATCAATGTTAATTTTCGCCAAACCGAAACAGCTTTTTCCGATCTCTTCACTTACTTTCAATTGTTTAATTTCATCTTTTTACCGTAATCCAGCCGATTGTACATGGTCACCCTGGGAAAAGAAGGTACAATAATGGGAAAGGGAACGTTTGTCTGCCAGGCAAACATGTCGATCCGCGTCAATTTAAGGGAATCGTAAGCGGAGATATTCACTTCAATCTGATCTTTGTATTTTTCCCGCAAGGCAGCCACGTAAGGATCGAGATAGTTTTTAACGGCTTTGACGACATTGACGCTGTCCGGATTCTGCACTCCGTGCTGCTTTAAAATATTCTCTGTCTGATACTGGGCAATCAAAGCGTCCCGCCACATTTGAACATACTGACGCACCGACGGAACCCGATCGTACCCGCGATCGTAGGCGACCTTTGTCAATTCCCGGTCGCGCAGCAGATCGGCAACGGATAATCGTAGCTGCTGCGGAAATTCTTTTGCCGAAAAATCACGTCTTCTGAAAACCAGCGGATGTTTTTCCAATTCGATCATAAATTCTTCAACAGTCCAAACTTTGCCATCATATTCAAAAAACGGTAATTTTTTCAGTTTTTGATATTTGTTTTCGTAATCCGAAGAATCCGCTATTTCACGCTTTCGGTCAAAAACATTGTCAAGAAATTTATTCTTTCTTTCCTTTTCATTCGTAAAATAGATCGGTTTCAAAAAGTCAACCATCTTTTTGTAGGTATGTGGATTAAAATCGAGGCGTTTTCCGCGCATCAGTTCGGAAGCAAAACGGGCGTAAATTTCCGTGGCTTTAATTTGTGTAAGTTTGGCTTTGACATCACGCACCCGCTGACGAATATCGCGATCCGAAAGCGCCGCTCGGTTTATCCAGCCCTTTACCTGTAAAATCATATAATAATGCGCATCAATTTTAAGGGGACCTATTAAATCTCCTTTGGAAAGCTTGTCCGAATACAATGCTTTATGAATTTGGTCAACTTCGGGAGAATCGAATTTAACCTCGCGCTCTGGAGCTTTTGCTTTAGAGTCGGTTTCTTTAATCAGTTGTTCGATGGAAATATTTTTATCTTTTAACACGCGGCTGATGCTGTCCGCATTTGCTTTGTTAAAAAAGCTTAAGTATTGAACCCTGTAAACGCGTCCGGCGACGGCATAAACGCGTTTAATTTCCGACGTGTCTAATTTGACTTTTTTTACGCCTTCCCGATAGTACAACCATTCGCGCATGGCTTGTTCCTTACGCCCGCGGATGTAGCGTTGAAAATGGACGCTATTTGCCAATTTGTTACCATCCCCCGCTTCCAGCGCCAACATTTTTTCTGCAACAAGACTGTTGAAAATTATTTTTTTATCGATATTTGTGTTTCCTCTGGCGTATCGGGGACGGATGGTGTATTCCGCTCTGCGAATAAATTCATCGACGGTAATTTCCCTGTCCGCCACGCGAACTAAAATATTTTTGGAATTGACTTCGGCTTTGCGGCTGCATTGTAAAAAGAAGGCGGCAAACACGCCAACTAAAACAAGAATTACTATTTTTTTCATAAATCTCCGTCCGATTTAAATTACGTAACCGTGAACATTACCCGATATTCCCACTTCGCGGAACGAACACTCCGAACGGAATCCCTCGTTGCAGAGAAGATTCCGTTAAATTCCAAAACCGAACGCCCGGCAGTATTGAGAGCCGGTACCTTTGCGCTAAATTTTCCACCGTCCTCTTTTGTCACGAGCATATTGCGCGTTAAATATCACCATGATTACGTCAGCTTCCTGCAGCACGTCCACTGTTTTCTCTGTTTTAAGTTAAAACTTTTAACAATTCAAGATAATTTATTTTCTGATAAAACTTTCTGAAAACCCGCAAAAGCAGTGTCTTTCACACTATTTTTACAGATTATTTTTAGCGCTTTATAGACTCCTGAGTAGCAAGATCATGTCGATTGCCGGATAATGAGTTCGGTTTCCAATTTTATGGTTCGAACGGTGTCGGCTGTATCGTTCTTCAGTTGATCGAGCATTAGTTCCATTGCGGATTTACCAAGATCGTAAGGCTTTTCATCAACGGTGGTCATGGGAGGATCGATGATCGATACCACGGGATTATTGGAAAAACCTATCAGAGCAAAATCGCCGGGAATGCGAAAGCCTTTCTTCTTAATGACCATAAAAGCGCCGATAGCCACAGGATCGTTTACCGAAAAAATCGCCTCCGGTTTTTCTTTTAGCTTTAGAATTTTCTCCATGCTCTGCATACCGTCTTTTTCGTGCATTCCGCCCCGACAAATCCATTCAGTTTTTAAAGGTATTCCGGCTTCTTTTAAGGCGGCTTGGTAGCCGCG
>JAJRSN010000095.1 GCA_024278715.1 Calditrichota bacterium | reverse complement strand
TACGGGCGCGGATTCAATCCTGACGATCCGCGGTTTAATTTTGTGCGCGAAACGGATTACTGTTCGGGCGCGGCTCTGATGGTCCGGAAAGACTTGTGGGAGCGTATCGGCGGCTTTGACGAACGGTATGCCCCGGCTTATTATGAGGACACGGATTTATGTTTTGCCGTGCGCAAAGAAGGCTACAAGGTCTATTACCAGCCCAAAAGCGTGGTGATTCATTACGAAGGGCAAACGGCGGGCACAGACCTGGCAAAAGGCTTTAAAAAATATCAGCAAATCAATCGCCAGAAATTTGCCGACAAATGGCGTGAAGAGTTGAAACGCCAATATCCGAACGATCCGGCGAATGTGCCTTTTGCTTCTCAACGCGGGGTCAGCCGCAGTATTTTGGTAGCCGATCCCTTTTTACCCGTGTACGACCGGGCTTCCGGTTCTCTCCGACTTTTTAACTATCTTAAAATTCTGAAAAGACTCGGCTGCCACATTACTTTTATCGCCCGCGTCGCCTCCACCGATCCCAAATACAAAGACGCCTTGCAACAAATTGGTATCGAAGTTTATGAAAACGATGAAAAAGCTCTGCATCATGCCGGGTTAATGATTCATAAGGTTTTGCAGCCCATTCCGTACGAAATCATTTTTAAAGAACGCAAATTTGATTACGCCATTTTATCTTTCTGGTATATCGCGGAATATTACACGGATGTTATTCGAAGATACTCGCCTGATACAAAGATTATTGTGGATACGGTTGATATTCATTTTGTGCGTGAATTACGCGAGGCGGAATTAAAGAAAAACAAAGCGTTAAAGCAAAAGGCGCTTAAAACTAAGAAAGACGAACTTGCCGTTTATCGAAAAGCGGATCGGATATGGGTGGTTACCGCGCAGGATAAAAAACACATTGAGGACAAAATCGGGAATGTGCCCGTTGATGTTGTTCCCAATATTCATGAAGCGGTTCCTTATCAAAAGGTATTTGACGAAACGCGGGATTTGTTGTTTGTGGGGAATTTCGCGCATCCTCCCAACAGCGACGGGATTCTTTACTTTGTAAAAGAAATTTTTCCGCTTGTAAAAGAGTCGCTGCCAGATGTTAAACTTTACGTTGTCGGAAATAATCCCACTCAGGAAGTAGTGTCTCTTGCCGGTCAAGACGTTATTGTAACCGGTTTTGTAGCGGATTTAAAGCCGTATTTATTAAAGGCTCGCATTTCGGTAAGTCCGCTGCGCTATGGCGCCGGAATGAAAGGAAAGATCGGTGAGGCATTATCGTACGGGTTGCCAGTTGTGACTACTTCAATCGGCGCAGAAGGAATGAACCTTGAAAACGAAGAACACGCTCTGATTGCAGATGATCCGCAGGAATTTGCCCGACAGGTAGTCCGTCTTTACAATGACCGTCGGTTATGGGAACATCTGTCAAAAGCGGGAAGGGCGCATGTGGAAAATCATTGGGGTCCGGGCGTGATCGAACGAACTTTGCAAAAAATCATCGAAGACGGAGAGAATAAATCCGACCGTCGCCTGCCCGAGGTATCGATTATTATGTTGACCTTCAATGCGTTGGAATACACCAAAAAATGCGTCCGGTCCATTCTTGAGCACACAAAAATTCCCTACGAAATCATATTTGTCGATAACGGCTCAACAGACGGAACGGTTGAATATTTGAATTCTTTATTGGAAGAACACTCAAATTTTAAAGCGATTTTTAATAAAAAGAACAAAGGATTTGCGTACGGAAACAATCAGGGCGCGCGGAAAGCCAGAGGCAGATATCTGTTGTTTTTGAATAACGATGTGCTGGTGTCGGACGGCTGGTTAAACGATCTGGTTTCCGCCATTGAAAAGGATGAAAAAATCGGTATAGTCGGTCCGATCACAAATTCCATCAGCGGTTTGCAACGGGTGGTTAACATTCCCTACAAGGACGAAGCGGGTTTTCATCGCTTTGCCCGGCAGGTGAGTGAAGTCAATCGGAATAAGATTACGCCGAGGCGCAGAATCGCGGGATTTTGCATGCTGATGCCGGCTTTGCTTTTCAAAGAATTAAAAGGATTTGACAAAAATTTCGGAACCGGCAATTTTGAGGATGACGATCTGTGCATTCGTGTGAGAAATCGAAAATACGCCATTATGGTTCACGAAGGCGTCTTTATTCACCATTACGGCAGTCAAACGTTTAAGGCGAACAATATTAGCTATGACCGATCTTTGCAGCAGAAGGCAAGAATTTTTTACAGTAAATGGCAAAATGTGGATTACGAAGAGCTGCTGGAATTGAAGAATCCGCTTCCCGAGGTACATCGGGAATTGAAAGCAAAGATTCAGGAAGCGACGAACGCGCAAAACTTCGATCAGGCAAAAAAGTTGTGTTTTAGGGTGCTGACCGATAATCCGTTGGACGAGGAGGCTCTTTTTTATCTGTCTTTGGCTTTTCATCTTAACGGAGAACAGGTGCAGGCATTGGAAAGCGTTAAAAAATTATTCTTAAGAAATCCGGAAAATGCGTCCGCATTAAATTTGACGGGACAGATTTTAATGGCTGAAAAACGCGTTGCCGAGGCTGAACAGGCGTTTTTTACAGCAATGCGGATCGATCCCGGATTCATCGACGCAAAACGCAATTACGCCGATGTGTTGATTGAAAAGGGCGAATATCAACAGGGCATTCGGATATTAAATGAAATTTTGGAGGATCACCCGACGGATGTGATAACGCTGCTTTATTTGGCGCAGCTATATTTTGAAGCCGAGCGTTATGCGCAGGCATGGGAATTTGTGCGGCGGGCGCTTAAAACGGATGCGCAAAACACATTGGCGTTACAGCTCGCGGAAATTCTGCAAAATGTGGCGCCGGAATTCAGCGCTCAACCGGATCAAACCGGAAACACGGGTCAGGATGAAATTCGACAGGCGATGGAAGCTTTGTAAAAGTCGTGACGCGTGACGTGTGATGAGTGACAAAGTAACAAAGTGCAAGTGACAAGTGACGAGGTTGTGG
>JAJRSN010000094.1 GCA_024278715.1 Calditrichota bacterium | reverse complement strand
AGATGCCGGAGCGGTTTTTTCAAATGTACAACGCGGGCGGAAATTTGGAATATTCATGGATCGGCATTATCCTCGGTACGCCTATCATCGGCATCTGGTATTGGTGCACCGACCAATATGTTGTGCAAAGGGTTCTCGCGGCGCGCAATGTCGCACAAGCGCGCGGCGGAGCGATTTTTGCCAGCTATCTGAAGGTAATTTTGTTATTCGTCCTTATTTTTCTCGGCATTATTGCTATCAGTCTTTTTCCCGAAATTTATGCGGATGAAGCTTTTCCCGCCCTTATTAACAGTCATGTTCTGCCAAACGGTATCAAGGGTCTGGTGATCGTGGCAATCCTGTCCGCTATAATGTCGTCTCTGTCGGCTTTATTCAGCAGCAGCTCGGCTTTGTTCACGCTGGATTTTTACAAGCTGATACGTCCGCAGTCTAACGAGAGGGAATTGGTTCTGATCGGGCGGTTGACAACGGCTTTATTTGTAGTAGCCGCAATTTTATCGATACCGTTATTAAAAAATTTAAGTACGGAAATTTTCATCTATTTTCAGAAAATTCCCGCTTACATAGCGCCTCCCGTGGCAGCGGTGTTCTTGTTCGGAAGTATTTTCAAGAAAATCAACGGCAGAGGCGCCGTCTATGCCCTGAGTTTCGGTACCTTTATCGGGGTTCTTCGTTTGTTAATCGATATCTTTGCTTATGACAGGGCTCTGCAGATTCCGGGTTTGAGATGGTTTGCGCAAATACACTTTTTGCATTTTGCGATAGGATTGTTTGTTCTTTCGGGCGTTGTATTGTATGTCGGCAGCTTAATCCCGGGAAGAAGTACCGAAGAGAAACGCACATCTGTTTCATTTGTGCGGAAATTACATCCCAAAAGCGCGGTATCGTTGGTACGATATAAATACCGGCAGATCGGACAAATAGGAGCCTCTTTCCTGCTGGTTGTTATCGTTTTCGGAATATGGTTTACTTTTTTATAAAAGCAACGCGTTGTTTAAATAAATAAAATTTTACATGTAATAATTTTAAACAGGAGGTATTTGTGAAGAAATTACTACTTTTACTACTGGTTATTTACCTGACGGGTAGTTTTGCGTTTGCGCAGGACAGCGTTAAAGTTACTTTTCAGGTGGATTTAAGGATCAAGGCTGCGGAAGGCATGTTTGTCCCTGGCACCGATGGTGTGAGTATCCGCGGCAGCTTTATGGATGAAGCGGGAATGGACGGCGACTGGTTTCCCTCCCAGGGAGCTTTTTGGTTAAGCGACGCCGACGGGGATACTATCTACAGCGCAACCATACCAATCGATTCAAATAGCGCAGGCACTTTGTTTGAATATAAGTATCAAATAAACGACGCTATTTGGGAAGGCGATCCGAATCGTAAGTTTACTCTAAGCAACTCAGATATGGTTTTGCCTGTCGATCTGTTTGACCGCGACAGTGTGATTAATATTCAGGTTATCAACACGATTAATTTTACTGCTGATTTAACGGAAATTTACGGCAGCGGTTTGGGCTTTTTTGATCCGGACGCCGATGTCTTAAAATTAATGGGTCTGGATTGGGTAGGCGCGACCGTAGTCGAAGAAGGAAGCGACCGCACATTCGTCGAAGATGCGTTCAGTCCGGGAATTTTTCACGCGACAATGGTCATTAAAGGCGTTGAAGGAGATCAGACAAAATGGAAATGTAAAGCGGAACCGGAAGATCATTTTTTCAATTGGGGTTGGGAAATAACTCCCGATTATTGGTTTACCATTCAGGAAGACGGCTATGTGGCTGATATTACAGTCAAACCGAATATTTTTCCCGTACAGCCTCCGCTTACCGAAGAAGTTTCCATACTTTTTCAGGTGGATATGAGCGATGCGTATAATTTTTACACCGGCGAAAAAATCGATCCCTCAACTCTTCAATGGGTCGGCTTAAAGGGACAAAATTCGGTGCTCGGCAGTTGGGGAGGCGACTGGTTACCTTCGGATACGATTTCAGGCGATTCCAAAACCATGCACGTACTGAACGACGATGGTAAAAACGGCGATAAAAGCGCCGGCGATAATATCTATTCTTTGCTAATAACTTTTCCTATCGGAAACGACGGCGGTCCCAGTCTATACAAATACGGAGCGTTTTATGCGGGCGCCGATACGATCAACGGCGGCTACCATCCGCTGGACAACGAAATGCAGGGCACAGACCACTGGGTTAACGTTAAAATCGGCGGAACAACCGAAGTCATGGACTATTTTGGTCAAATCGAAGCTCCAACAGCCATTTCCGACCGTACTGGTTCAGTCCCGGAAAAAATCCGTTTGACCCAGAATTATCCGAATCCGTTTAATCCCGTAACCACAATCAACTATTATTTACCGAACAATGAGCAGGTTGAACTTTCGGTATATAATGTGCTCGGACAAAAAGTATTGACTCTGAGCGACGGCGCGCAGAAAGCCGGCTGGCACAGTGTGCGTTTAAACGCCGCCGATATGGCTTCGGGAGTATATTTCTATCGGTTAGCCACTTCAAATCGCGTATTCACAAAGAAGATGCTGCTGATAAGATAAACTGAACGGTTATTTATCGGGTTAAATTGCCCGTCTTTTGTGTAAATGAAAGATGGGCAGTTTATTGATAAAAAACTAAAAACCATGCGGAGTAAAATGAGATTCAAATTAATGATTTTAAAGGCAATACTGCTTGGACTAATTCTGTTATCTTTCCTGAGAGCCGGGGTTACCGGAAAAATAGCCGGAAGAATTATTGATGTCTCGAACGGTGAGCCGGTGCCCTATGTTAATGTTTATATCGAGAACGGGTCTCTCGGCGCATCGACCGATGAAGAGGGATACTATGCAATTCTGAACTTGCCGCCGGGAACATACACGGTTACCGCTTATGCCGTCGGCTATATCAAAATGTCTGTGACGAATGTTAAGGTATCCATCGATCTTACCACAAAAGTAAACTTTAACTTTCGGCAGGCTGTTCTTGAATCTTCGGAGACGGTGGTAGTGGAAGCGGAACGACCCATTATTACCCGTGATTTAACCGCCACGACAGCAGTGGTGAGCAGCGAAGATTTTGAGGCGCTGCCTGTTACCGAATTTCAGGAGATATTGCAGATTCAAGCGGGAGTGATCGGCGGTCATGTCCGCGGCGGACGCAGCGGAGAAGTGGTTTACGCTATCGACGGAATGCCCGTTACAGATACGTTTGACGGATCAACGGTCATTGACGTCAATACCAGTGCCATTCAGGAATTGCAGTTCGTGAGCGGCGCGTTTAACGCCGAATACGGAAAAGCACTGTCCGGCTATGTGAATATCGCCACCAAAGAGGCTGGCGATAAATTTGAAGCCGGTATTACAAGTTACATGGGAGATTATCTCAGTAATCACACGGACATCTTTCGGGGTATTGACCGCTTTAATGTTACATCTATCCATGATATCGAAGGATTTGTGAGCACGCCGGTGGTAAAAGACAAATTATCGTTTTACGGAAATGTAAGATACATCTATTTTGGCGGCTGGATGAACGGAAAAAAGGTCTTTAATCCCTGGGATATTACCATTAACAAGGGACCTAGCGAGCCAATCGAACAGAGGTACGAAATTCAGGCGAGCGGCGACGGAAGCTATGTGCCCATGAACTGGAACAGAAAAATAAACGCTCACGCAAAATGGACCTACAAACCGTTTGCCGGGTTAAAGTTAAACTACAATCTTATGATGGAAAAGGTGGCGTATCGGGATTATGATCATGCTTTTTCTTACAACCCGGACGGCGATTTTAAACGCTTCCGAAACGGGTTCACAAATATTTTGGGAATTACACACGTAATAAATGAAAGCGCATTTTACCAGTTAAATGTCGCCTATTTCAGCAAAGAGTACAAACACTATGTTTACAAAAATCCTTATGATTCCCGTTATACTCATTACGATCTTCTTAACCAGCAGCCGCAGGACGTTCCCAGTTTTTTAACAGGAGGCACAAAGAGCGAACATTATTATCGCAAAACCAATACCTTAACGGCAAAACTTGATGTGACGTCGCAAATTACAAAACGGCATCAGTTGAAGGGCGGGGTTGATTTTAGTCTGCACAAGCTTTCTTATAAAAGATATTCCTTGTTACAGGAGCCGGGTCTGCCGCGTCCCGCGGAAAGCGGTAATCCTTTTGTAAAAACTCATATACCGGATCCTGTTGATCCCAGCGAAAACTTGTCTATCGATCGCTACACCCGCCGACCCAGGGAAATATCAGCCTATTTACAGGATAAAATTGAATTTGACCAGTTGATTATCAATCTGGGACTCCGTTACGATATCTTTTTGCCGGACGGGAAAATTCTGTCAGATCCTACCGATCCGGATATTTACCGACCGCGAAGACCGGAGAATATCGCCCGGACGCCGGAAGAACGTAAAAGTTACTGGTACAAAGCGGCGTCAACCAAATCACAATTCAGTCCGCGGCTCGGAGTTTCCTTTCCGTTCAGTTCAAACGGAGTTTTCCACTTTTCTTACGGGCATTTTTTCCAAATACCCAATTTTGAACTGCTTTATCAGAATCCGGAATATAAATTTGCCGCAGGTACCGGCAATCTCGGCATCGCGGGTAATCCGGACCTGAGCCCGGAGCAAACGATAAACGGCGAGGTCGGTTTTTCTTATGGTTTAAACCAGAATATTTTAATCGATGTCACGGGATATTTTCGCGATATCCGCAATCTGGCGGGAACGCGTGCCGACGAAATAAATATGTTCGGCGGATCGGGAAGTTACAGTCAATTGGTAAACAGCGACTTTGGCTTTGTTCGCGGAATAGTTTTTACTCTGGACAAGCGGTTCAGCAATAACTGGTCGGCAAAAATTGATTACACCTACCAGATCGCAAAGGGAAACGCTTCCGATCCGGCTGCGACCAGAAATCAGCGTGTCAGCGGCGAGGAACCCGAAATTCAGTTAATCAGACTGAACTTTGACCAGACCCACACCTTTAACGCGACTTTCAAATATGTTTCTTCTAAACAATGGGGATTAAGTTTGATCGGGAATTATGGGAGCGGAATGCCCTATACGCCGACCGAATCCATTAACGTATCCAAGTTGCTCACCAATACCGGAATCAAACCGGCTTTGTACAACATGGATTTAAAAGCGTACAAAACGCTTACTTTCACTCATTACATTGTCACGTTTTTTGCGCGGATTTATAATCTTTTTGATGTGAAAAATCAAGTGAATGTTTATACGGACACCGGTACTGCTAACTTCACTCTGGAAGAGTATCTGCGTAAACAGCAACATTTGCCTGCTCTGGTAAATACAATGGAAGAGTATTACCGGATTCCCTATTATTATTCCGAGCCGCGTCGGCTCGAATTTGGATTAGCCGTACAATTTACAAACAGATGAAATACAGAGGGTTTCAATGAAAGTAACCAGACTTCAATTACTCACGGTTTTTGTGGTAATCTGCCTGATCGGTTTAAATAATTTATTTGGTCAATATGCCATTAGTACGCCGACTGCGCGCCGGGTGGGAAATCATAACGGCAACCAGGTGCGGACAACCTTTACCAATTACGGCGTTATCGGTCAACCGGGCAGTCAGGGAACAAACGTCGCATGGAAATATGATGCCAACGGTTATGCCACGGATATCCAGCCTTTGGTGGGCGTTCGTCTGCCCATTCGTGATTATCGTGTAGCCGGAGTTTATGACGGCGTGCCCGACACTTTATATTCGGTTGTCGGCTGCAACGCCGATCGTTCCGGCGTTCCGGATTATGATCCGGGCGGCGGGCAGTTTTGGGGATTCGAGCCTATCCCCGGCTTTTTTAACGAAAACCTTGACGCCCTCGGAATGGGTGTGGCAATGAGCCACCTGCCGCAAACCTGGCCCGATTATTGGCCCGACCATCCCGACTGGCTTGATGACGAAGGAAAAGCGGAGTGGAACGGTTATTTTGGTCGCGGCGTAATGAACGCAGATCAGGAAAGCTATTTTTTAATGGACGATGCCAACGACCTTAAAATGTGGCAGCGCTATCATTTTTTACCCGACAGTAACAATCCAAGCCGCAAAGGACAGGGACTCCAGATCGCGGTGCGCGGCATGCAATGGTCAAATTTTCTGGCGCAGGATGTGATCTTCTGGGTTTATGAAGTTACTAATGTCGGAACGGAAACTTATGATCAAGCCGCTTTCGGAACTCTGGTCGGCACCTATGTGGGCGTTGGTCCTTCGGGCGGAACGGAATGGATGGACGACGCCTCATTCTTTAATGTGCGCGAAGCTATTGTTTATACCTGGGATTTTGATCAATACATCAATCCCTCGGCAAATCCCAAATGGCTGCCCAATCCCAATGAAGTGGGATACATCGGCTACGCCTTTCTTGAATCGCCGGGAAATCCTTATGACGGCATTGATAACGACGGCGATAATGCATCTACAGGAGGCTCTGCCCCGTTTTTCAAAGAATCCGATTTTCTCCCCCGCAAGGTTAAGGCAGGAGACAAACTGGTTTTGATTGATAAAAACACCTACGAACGAACCGTTTTTGTTATGCCGAATAAGCGGACAACCGTCGTTTCTCTCGGAAAAAAATTCACCCTTATTCCCGACACAACAATTCTTGAAGAAGGAAATATGAAGCTGGGCGGCTCCAAAGGATTGACTTTAAATCCTAATGCTTATGACGGTTTGGATAACGACCTCGACGGATTGATTGACGAAAACTACCAGTTGCATTATCGTCAATATAAGGAGACGACGGGAGGCGTGGTTTTAATTGACACGCTTGCTCCGGTGCAGCACTTTGATTATGTCACCGGCGCAGGTTTGTCGGATCTGATGATCGACGAAGCCCGCGACGACGGTATCGATAACGACGGCGACTGGAACCCGCTGACCGATGATGTGGGCGCGGACGGGAAACCCGGGACGGGCGATTACGGCGAAGGCGACGGCATGCCCACCAACGGCGAACCCCATTTTGATCAGAAAGATGTGAATGAATCGGACCAGCTCGGTCTGACCAGCTTCGATTATTTTGTTCCTTCCACCGATATCGACATGAGCGACGAAAATGAAATGTGGGAACGCATGCGTCCCGGACGCTTTGACGTTCCGGAATCCATTGTTAAGAATCGGGCAATTCGCGGAGAGGACGGAGATTTTATCTTCGGATCGGGTTATTTTCCGCTGCTGCCGGGAAAAACCCAGCGATTTTCACTGGCTTTGGTTTTCGGAGATGATTACGAGTCCGTTGTGCGCAGTAAAAACATCGCCCAGTTGATTTATAACTCAAACTACAATTTCCCCAAACCGCCGACAAAACCCACTCTGACCGCGGTTCCCGGCGACGGAAAGGTTACTTTGTATTGGGATAAGGCGGCGGAAAAATCGTATGATTATTCTTTGCAGGAATTTGACTTTGAAGGTTACAAAATTTATAAAGGAACCGATCCCTACTTTACCGACGCCAAGGTTATCTCAAACGGTTACGGACAGGTTGTTGACTATAAACCCATCGCTCAGTTTGATCTTGATAATTCCGTAAGCGGCTTTTTTAATTCCGATCCCCTGTTGTACCAACTCAGCGGCGGCAAGCCTTTTTATCTGGGCGATAACACCGGCATTCAAAATAGCTTTGTGGATACCGATGTCATTAACGGAAGAACCTATTATTATGCGGTCTGCGCTTATGACAGGGGCGATGAGGCGGAATCCATATATCCTTCTGAAAACTCAAAAACCATTTATCGTGACGCCGCGGGTAACATGGTGTTTGATAAAAATACGGTTGCAGTAACGCCTTCCGCGCCGGTTGCCGGTTACCGCCCGCCGGAATCGGGACGCGCCGCCAGACGGCTGGAAGGCTTCTCTTCATTCGTTCCCTCCGCAGAAGTCATTGACCCGACCAAACTAAAAGAAACGACCTACATAATATCATTTCTGGATTCTCTGGTTCAGGGCGTTCCCATTGCTTATGCCTATAACATCATCGATTCCGCAAGCGGAGATACGATTTTTTGGGAAAACACCAATCTGCAAAAAGAAAACGGAGATGTTTTTGACGGAATCCGTTTTTCTTTTAACACCTATTACCAGGAACTGAACAACATAAGGATGGATACCACACACAGCGGTTGGAATAACGACGGGGATGATAATCTTGTTCCGGTTGTTTCCGAGTTCAAATGGGGAAATATCGTTAGCACGCGCTTCCCGAACGACTATCTGTTTGTCTTTTCCGATGAAAGAGACCGGACTTCGTCGCGATTACCGCTCATTTTCGGGAACAATTCGCCTTTGAAATCCGTTGCCACAAATTTTGACGTTTACGATGTGACCGATCCTT
>JAJRSN010000093.1 GCA_024278715.1 Calditrichota bacterium | reverse complement strand
GTATTTTCTTTTCGTTTTTTTGATCATTATTTATTATTTTACGCCTTACCAAAACTTAAAAAAATCGGTTGAAATAAGATACGACTAAAAAAGGTTATTAAGGGTTTTGCGCCGGAGAAAGAATTTTTTGTTCTATCGTTAAATTGATAATTCTAAGTACAGCTTAAGGAAAGATTGATGAAAACCGAAGAATTGTTCGGAAAAATATATCAAACGGCGGAACGCTGCGGTTATAAAATTTTTGTGGTCGGGGGCTATGTCCGCGATTTGTTATTGGGCAAAAGGGTAAAAGACATCGATTTTGTAGTGGTCGGCGACGCCATGAAGTTCGCCGATCAACTAAAAAAAGATTTACATCTTAGAACGATAATCCGCTATCCCCGCTTCGGAACGTTTATGACCCGCTATTACGGCTATCAGTTGGAATTTGTCAACGCGCGGGAAGAATCGTACAATAAAGATTCCAGAAAACCCGTCACCAAACAGGCGGATCTGTTCACGGATTTGAGCCGGCGGGATTTTACAATTAACACATTGGCTATGGATATTTCTCCGCAGAATTTTGGTGAAATCATTGATGTTTTCAATGGCAAAGAAGACTTAAAAGCGGGAATTATCCGCACGCCGCTCGATCCTGTGCGGACTTTTTCGGACGATCCGCTGCGGATGTTGCGCGCCGTCCGTTTTGCGGCGCGATTGAATTTTAACATCGAGTCCGCGACGTTTGAAGCCATAAAAGCTAATGCCGACCGCTTAAGCATTATTTCTCCCGAACGAATTACGGACGAATTCAACAAAATTCTTTTGGCGGACAAGCCTTCCGAGGGGCTGTTGCTGCTGGATAGAAGCGGGCTGTTGGATGTCTTTTTTCCCGAACTGGTAAAATTAAAAGGCGTGGAGCAGCGAAAAGGATTTCATCATAAAGATGTTTTTTATCACACGCTCGAAGTCGTCGATAATGTGGCTAAAAAGAGTCCGGATTTAAAACTCCGCTTAACTGCGTTATTGCACGATATCGGAAAGCCGCCTACCAAACGCTTTGACGAAAATACAGGTTGGACCTTCCACGGGCACGAAGTTGTGGGCGCGCGCATGGCTAAAAAAATTCTTCGACGTTTCAAATATTCCAACGATATTATTAATTACGTTTACAAGCTGATAAGCCTCCACTTACGTCCGATGGCTCTGGTGGGCGAGGAGGTCACGGATTCGGCGGTTCGCAGATTAATCTTTTTAGCCGGAGATGACCTTGACGATTTGATGATCCTTTGCAAGGCGGACATAACTTCAAAAATCGAACAAAAAGTAAAACGCTATTTAAAGAATTACGAATACGTGTTAAAGCGAATAACCGAAGTGGAAGAACGGGATCGCATCCGCAATTTTCAACCGCCCGTTGACGGTAATGAAATTATGGAATTGTTCAATTTGACGCCTGGTCCCAAAGTCGGTAAAATTAAAAAATTTATTCTGGAAGCCGTTTTGAACGGAGAGGTTCCTAACGAACATGACGCCTGCCTTAAATTAATCATGGAACATAAAGAGGAATTGCTTAAGTAGCGTTTTTAAACTCCCGAAAAAAATTTTACGGGTTTACCGGGAAAGTGATCTAAATAAAGTTTTCTTTGAATTTTTTAAAAACCGCTTTGTATTATTAGCAACTTTTGTTATAATTACACGTTAATATAGTCTAATTAAAATGCAGAGGAGCTGAAAATGAGTGATTTGCAAAACAACAATGAATCCAAAAATTTTGATTTCCCTCAAAGTACGCTGTCGGAAACCGAAGAAGAACAATCAATCAAACTTTCTCCGGTAGAAAAGGTGATTGGTATTTTCACCGATCCGGGCAGAGTATTCAAAGCCTTGCGCAACAATCCCACATGGCTTTTACCTTTATCGCTCATTATTTTGATGACCATTGTTTTTACCGTTGTTACAAAAGATTTAATGATCGAATACCGAAAAGAAGTAATCTATGATTCGAAGAGGATTCCCGAAGAGTACAAAGACAAGGCTATCGATCAGTTGGACAATATGTCGCCCAAGGCTTACTACATACAAACGGTCGGCGGCGGAGTTGTCGGTATTGTCATTGTTTATCTTTTGGTTTCGGGCGTATTTTTACTGGTGGGAAATTTTATTTTAGGCGGAAAGGCATCGTTTAAGCAGGTTTTTGCTCTGTATGTTTGGGGTAATATGGTCGCCATTCTGGAAATGCCCGTTAAAATGGTTTTGGCTCTGGCAAAAGGATCGATGCATGTTTACACGAGTCTGGCGATTTTTTTGGACCCTGCAAACAGTAAAACAGTGCTTTTTCAGCTATTAAACGGAGTTGACGTTTTTGCTGTTTGGAAAGTGATTTTATGGTCAATCGGCTTCAGCATTATTTACCGTTTTACGCGGAAAAAGTCTTATATTGCAATTACAACCTTATATATTCTTTTTCTGTTGTTCACCGTAACAATCGGGCAATTGTTTACCTAAATAGAGGAGTTAAATAATGGGGCACGGGTTTATTCGCGCCGGAATGTTTTTCATTTTACTTTTTATCTGGGGGATTTTTCTTAACGCAAATGCGCAAGCGCAAGATCAGGAAATGACCCTGGAAGAGTGCATTCAACTGGCATTAAAAAACAATTACACCATCAAAAGTTCGTACTACATGACAAAATCAGCCGATTATGATGTTCTGAAAAGTTACAAAGGTGTGCTTCCTTCAATCACCGTTTCGGCGGGTAAGGGAAAGCTTGAAACCGGTCCTTCGGAATATTTAAGCGATGAACCGGTTGGTATTGATCCTGAGACCGGGAACGTTATTTATGAACAGCGTACCAGAAAAATCAACAAAACCATACGCTCCTCAAATTCAGCCAGCCTTACCGTAAGCCAAACCCTGTTCGACGGCGGAATCTGGTGGAATCAAATTAGGAAAGCCAAAACCGATCAGCAGGCGAACAAATATCAATTCGAGAACGATCGCAACAGCATCATTTTTCAGGTGCAGCAAGCGTATTTCGATTTAATTAAACAGAAGAAATTGCTTGATGTTTATGATGTAGCCGTTCAACGCAGTCAGGCGCAGTTGGAGCGTGCGGAAAAAATGTACGAATTAGGCGCAACCGCTCAGGTGGACGTTTATCGGGCTAAAGTAAATTTGGGAAACGACCGGATTAACTATCTTAATCAAAAGAACATATTTGAAGAAGCGAAGAAAAAACTGAATCTGCTGATGGGTCGCGATCCTTTAACGCCGATTAAAGTAAAACCCGAGTTCGGCGTTTACGCAAGCCTGCCCGATCTTAACGAACTGGTAACAACAGCCTTGCGTCATCATCCGCTGTTAAAAAAGGATATTCTGGATGTGCAGTCCAAGGCTTTGACGGTTAAAATGGCAAAAGGGCTCAATTTTCCCCGTCTTTCCGTTTATTTGAATTATGACCGCTTTCATGAAAACGCAATCAAAGTTTTCTCGGATTATGATCAGAACTATCAGGTTCGCTACGGGCTTAGCGTGTCGATGAATCTGTTTAACGGGTTTTCGGATTTTGCTGATATTCAGAAAGCGGAGCTGAACAGAAAGATAGCCATGGAATCTTTGGAAGAGTATAAACGTAATTTAAAATCGGCAATCCACAAAACCTATTTGAGTTATAAATCAACTCTGGAGATGATTAAAATCAACGAAGAAAATTTGGAAGCCGCAAAAGAAGAATACCGGCTTGCAGAAGAACGTTACCAGATCGGGGCGGGAACGCAGTTAGAAGTCAGAGAAGCTCAGGTAAACTTAACCCGGGCGGAAGAAACTCTTGTCTCTACCGAATACAATGCCAAATTACTGCTTGCTCAATTGGACAACCAATTGGGTTTGACATACAACAAAGTTAAAGAGAAAATTCAGCAATGAAAAACGTACAAAAGAAGTACGGGAGAATAGAATGAAAAAGTATTTGATTGGTGGGGCTATCGTTCTGGTACTCGCAGCTATTATTGTGGCAAATCTCATTAAAAAAGACACCGGCGTGGAGGTATTAGCCGAGAAGGTTGTTCGCGGAACCATACAGCAAAAAGTCACCGGCTCCGGACAAATTAAACCAGCCATCGAAGTTAAAGTGAGCGCTCAGGTTGCCGGAAAAATAATACGCTTATACGCCAAAGAAGGCGATTATGTAAAAAAGGGTCGGCTTTTGGTTGAGCTTGATCCTGCAAAATACCAGGCAAATGTGGAACGCGCCGAATCTTCTTTGTTATCGGCGAAGGCAAACGAGAAAAAAGCGCATAGCGATTTAATGCGTACTCAGGAATTATTCAACCGCAATTTGATTTCCAAATCTGATTTGGAGTCTGCTCAGGCTAATTATGAAGCCGCTATGAGTAATCGGCTTCAAGCGGAAGCGGCGCTAAGAGAAGCGCAGGATGCCCTGTCAAAAACACGGCTTTTCGCCTCCATGGACGGGGTGGTTACAAAAGTCAATAAAGAAGAAGGCGAAATGGCGCTCGGCGCTCAGTTTCAGGAGGATGTGATTTTAGTGGTTTCCGATCTTTCCATAATGGAAGCTGTGGTCGAGGTGGATGAGAATGACGTGGTCAATATCGAATTGGGAGATTCGGCTGTTGTGGAAGTGGACGCGTTCCCTGATACCACCTTTAGAGGAGTGGTAAGCAAAATCGCTCATTCGGCAATCACCAAAGGGCTTGGCACCGCAGAGCAGGTAACCAATTTTGAAGTAACCGTGACGGTCGAAAATCCCGATCCGCACTTTCGTCCGGGGATGAGCACCACGGTGGATATTTTAACGAAACGCTTGGACAACGTTTTAAAAGTTCCCATTCAGGCGGTGACGGTACGCTCTGAAAAAGAAATCGAATCTACCGATAAAACCGATTCCGATTCGGAAAACACGGAAGAAGAATCGCTCGGCGAGAAAAAAGAAAAGATGAAGGAAGTGGTGTTTATTATTGAAGACGGAAAAGCGGTTATCCGACCGGTGAAACTGGGAATTAGCGACGATACGCATTATGCCATACTCGACGGCTTAAAAGAGGGAGAAGAAGTGATTACGGGACCGTTCCGCGTTTTAAACAAAACGCTTAAAAACGGTCAACCGGTGCGCGTTAAAAGTAAAAAAGGAAGTAAAGAATAATGTTAATCCGAATCGAAAATCTAACCAAGATTTATCAGTTGGGAAAAGTCCAGGTTCGTGCCTTAAATTCAATTAATCTGACGATTGAAAAAAATGAATATGTGGCGATAATGGGTCCGAGCGGCTCAGGAAAATCGACTTTGATGAACATTATCGGCTGTTTGGATGTTCCTACCGAAGGCAGATATATTCTCAACGATCGGGACGTCAGCAATCTTACGGATGACGAGCTGGCGCAAATCAGGAATAAAGAGATAGGGTTTGTGTTTCAGACATTTAACCTGTTGCCGCGGGCAAACGCTTTACACAATGTTGAACTTCCTTTGATTTACAACGGCACTCCGCGGGCAATACGCCGGCAGATGGCGCTGGAGGTTCTGGAGAAGGTCGGCTTGGCTGAACGCGCCTCACATCGTCCCAGCGAGCTTTCGGGCGGGCAGCGGCAGCGCGTCGCAATTGCCAGAGCCTTGATTAACAATCCTTCGCTTATTTTAGCCGACGAACCCACGGGTAACCTGGACTCCAAAACCGGCGAAGAAATTATGCAAATACTAAGAGATCTAAATGACGCCGGCAACACTATTATTCTGGTTACTCACGAAGAACACATCGCCCAGAGATGTAAACGAATAATCCGTTTGCTGGACGGTGAAATAATTAAAGACGAATTGAACGATATTTAAATTATGCATGCATTTACACGTTTTTCGGAATATATTTTAATGGCGTGGCAGGCGCTTGTCAGCCACAAATTGCGCTCGTTTCTGACCACCCTTGGTATTTTGATCGGCGTTACCACCATAATTACCATCTGGACGACGATCGAGGGATTGAACCAGTATGTCTTCGGACAACTTTCCAATATCGGCGCCAGTACGGTTTATGTCCAGAAATATCCCTGGGTAATAAAAGGGGATTTCTGGAAATATCGCAACAGAAAAAACATTACCTACAAAGAATATCAGGCGCTTGTTCAATATTGCACCATCGCCGATCACATTTCTCCGGAGGTCTTTGCGCCAAAAAAAGTGAGCTATAAGGACAGGAAGTTTGACAATATTTTTGTAATAGGAACCAACGAAGAATATTCTTTTACAGCCAATGTGGCTCCGGAAATAGGGCGTTTTCTAACGGAATTGGACGTTCGGAATAAGCGCTATGTTTGTGTTCTGGGGCGTGAAGTCACCGATCAATTATTCGAAAAAGAAAATCCGCTTGGCAAACGTATCCGAATCGGGGATAAAAAATACACGGTGATCGGCGTGTTGGAGAAAAAGGGTAATTTCTTCGGGCAAAGTATGGATAACTTTATCATAGTTCCTTTCGGCACCTTTCGCAGGGTTTACGGCGGGCACAGAGGCATGCGCGTAGCCTTGCTGACCAATAAGACCGAACGGCTGGAAGAGATGAAAGACCAGATCAGAGGCATCTTACGACGGGTGCGAAAAATAAGTCCTGCGGAAGAAGACGATTTTGCGATTAATCAGCAAGACATGTTAACAAGCCTTTATAAAAGCCTCACCAGCACCTTGTTCGCTATTGTCTTTGTAATAGGCGGAATATCCCTTTTGGTGGGCGGAATCGGCATTATGAATATCATGCTGGTAAGCGTTGCGGAACGTACCCGTGAAATCGGCATTCGTAAAGCCATAGGAGCAAACCGAAAAAACATCCTGAGTCAGTTTTTGCTGGAAGCCATCGTAATTTCATCGATCGGCGGTGTGCTCGGAATAATACTGGGATATTTCGGCGGAAGCGCCATTCTTTCGCAAATGGATCTGACTTCGGGCGTAAGCATTACATCCATTTTAATCGGATTTGGATTCTCAACCACGGTTGGGGTTTTGGCTGGTTTTTATCCGGCTTACAAAGCGGCGGGTTTAAGCCCGATCGAATCGTTGCGTTATGAATAAAAGAAGGCTTCAGAATCAGAGGTAAAGAATGTTAATAGAAGAAAACATCAGAATAGCCGTTACTCAGATCCGAACCGGAAAGATGCGGTCTTTACTGACCACCCTGGGAATTATGATCGGTATCGGCACGGTTATTTTTATTGTTTCGATTCTTGAAGGCTACAACCGTTCAATAGAGCGGGAATTAAACGTTTTGGGCGCTAATACTTTTCAGGTACAAAGAGAAGAGGTGTTTACCGGCATTCAGATAGGAAGGCGCAAGAGAAAAGAACGTAAGCGTTTAGATAAAGAATTAGCGGAGGCGATTCGAAAAAATGCCGATTTGGTTCAAGCCGTCGGAGCCGAGGTCTGGGAATTCAATGTGATGGTTAAGTATAAGGATAAAAGCACCAATCCTGTTATGACTTTAGCGGGGGCGCAGCCCGAGTTTTTTCCGACGAACGGTTATTCCGTCAGGGAAGGCAGGGCTTTAACCTACGAGGACGTCCGTTCCAATCGAAAAGTAATAGTTCTTGGAATAGATGTGGTGGAAAAATTATTTCCCTTTGAAGATCCCCTGGGTAAAAAAGTGAAAGTGAAGGGAAAAAAATTTGAAGTTATTGGCGTGTTGGAAAAAATGGGCAGCAGAACCTTCGGCGAGAGCAGGGATAACCGCATTATTATTCCAATAACCACATTCGAAGATATGCTAGGCAAAAAACGTTCCTGTAATTTGACGGTAATGGTAAAAAAGGGCGCGGACATGCAGGCTGCCATGGATCAGGTGATCGGGGTATTGCGCAAAGAACGGAAAATTCCTCCGGGCAAAGAAAACGATTTTTCGATATTCACCAATGAGACCCTGATTCAATCGTTTAACAATATTGCCGGCAAGATAAAGATCGGCGCCATTTTTTTGGGCTTGATTTCCCTGTTGGTCGGAAGTATCGGCGTAATGAATATAATGCTGGTTACAGTCACCGAGCGTACCCGGGAAATCGGAATTCGCAAAGCCGTCGGGGCGCGGAAATCGGCGATATTGTTTCAGTTTTTAATAGAAGCGGTTGCGCTTTGTTTTGTCGGAGGAATCATCGGCATGTCGTTGGGCTTTATTTTAGCGGCGATTGTCGGCGGTTCGCTCAATATCCCTTTTACCGTGCCCATGTGGGCGGTTTCCAGCTCTTTAATTGTTACAACGCTCGTAGGGGTAATAGCGGGCATGTATCCCGCATTGCGCGCGGCTAATATGGATCCTATTACTGCTTTAAGGTACGAATAATCGATTGATTTTAACGCGCAGAATTATGCACGCCATTCTTCAATTCTATCTTTGGCTGCAAACCCGTAAACAGATATTAAAACAAAGACGCTTTTTTATTCAATAGTCTCCCCTTTTTTGCCCGAAAGAAATACAATTATCGAAAAGGTTATTGCCGGGAAAAAGGGTTCGACACCCAGCGGAAATTGAGGAATACCGTTTACCTGATTCAAATACCCGGAAATAAACATTGCTAATCCTATTGAAAAACTTCCCGCCATTAAAACAAAAGCGTTCTTTGTCTTCAGCCGCAGGGGACGGATATAGGCGCCCAAAATGGGGATTAATAACGGCGGAATAAACAGCGATCCGAGATTATACCATAACTCAACAATAGAAGGCATTAAAGCAGCCATCACAACGGCAATTATTCCGGTGGCGATTAATCCTGTTTTTACCAGCGAATTGCTGTCGGGTCTCTTTTTTTTGTCGCAGAATTCCCACAGCAAATCGCGTCCGATGCTCATCGAAGACAAAAAGGTGTAACTATCGATAGTGGACATGATGGTGGCAAAAAGACCCACAAAAAATATTCCCCGGATAAAGGGCGGTAAAATTTGATTTGCCAGAGCCGGATAAGCCATTAACGGTTCGATACCCGGTAACAAAACAAAAGCGTATAATCCGCTGAGAATGGTTAAGGTGTCGAAAACAAACCAGAAAAGGATGGAAATTAAAATTCCCTTGCGGGCGACGGAAGGTGTTTTAGCCGCGGCGCAGCGTTGATGAAATCCGGGATCGATGAATGTCCAACTGGCGATAAAAAACCAGACAAAAATATTCTGCCAGCTTAAATTCCCCTTTAACGAAGCGTGAAGATCGTCCAATTGTTTAAAAAGCTCTGCCGGCGGAAAGGTTGTGCGGATTAAATAGAACATGAGCAATAAAAAGCCGCCGAACATAAAAGCAAATTGCAGTTTGTCGGTTTGAACAACGGATCGAAAACCGCCCCAGTAAACGTAAGCAATCGAAAAAACGGCGCTTAAGATAATTGCCGGGATTAAAGAAAAATTAAAAAAGAATTTAAGCAAAACAGCCAGCATCAAAATGTACGGAGCCGGCGAGGTCATAATTACAATGAACGATCCGCTTAAAGCGCCCACTTTGCGGTCGTAAACACGATACATCATGTCCGGGATGGAAACGTTTTCCGCTTTACGGATGCGCGCGGCTAAAAACAGGGCGAACAAAAGCGCAAACACGTAGTACGGCATTCCCACCACCATCCAGGCTGAAATTCCCGCCCGGTAAACAAATTCTCCGATTCCTAAAATACCTCCGTACCAGGTAGAAACAAGCGTTGCCACAAAAGCAGGGATGGTAAGGGCGCGTCCGCTTAGCAGATACTCGTCTTCGCCGGCGTCTTTTCGCCAGGCTTTAAAACCGATCCAAAAAAGAAGCGCCAGATAAATCAGAACAGGAATGCCGTCCCAAAAAGATGAACTATTCAATACGTTCGACCTCGTACATCATTAATATTCCGGAGTCAAAAGCGATTTCGCAGGGTTTTTGAACAACCACGTTGCTGATTCCCACAAAAAAATCATTAAAATGCTCGTTGCTTAAGGGATATTTGAATCCCTTTAAACTCAGATTTTTAACGGAAGTAAAAGAAGTCAGGGAGATGAGTTTCCCTGATTTAAAACGGAATTGATGCCGTCCGGGATTTAAAAAATGTATTACCCCGTAGTTGTCGAAAACTTCCACGGGAATTTGGGCGCTTTTACGGGCGAGAAATAAAATATTGGCGACGGCGTGGTCGCTTCGTTTTCCTGCGGCATTTAAAAGGCGGAGGCGGTCGGGTTTTAGCGTGTCGGCTAACTTCAGCGCTTTTTCCAGGTCCGTGGAATATTGATCGTCAACGCGGATCAACTCGGTTTCCGGAGAAATTTGGGTATGGTCGATACTGACGGAGTCCAGATCGCCGATAATATAATCCGGGATCACATTGTTTTTGCGGCAATAATTGGCGCCGCCGTCCGCGGCAATGACCGCAGAAACATCGCGAAGCGCTTGCTTAAGACGTCTCTTGCGCAGTCCTTCTCCGTTCAGAACAATAGCTACAATTTTTTCCATGGCAATTACCGTTGTTAAAAAAATAAAACAGGGGGAACAACCCCCTGTTTAAATACAAGTTTAATACTCAATCATGAAATTTACAAAATAACTTCGCGGAGCGCCCGGGAAAAACTCCTTACCTTCGCCGTGCGCCAGATATTTTTTGTTCAATAAATTGGAAACGCGCAATTGCGCCGTCAGTTTTGTCCCAGCCATTAAAACGAACCGGTAACGCAAATCAAAATTAAAAAGATCGAAGGCGTTAACTTTGTTGCGTTCGCTTTCGTAATTATCGGTGTAAAAAGCCGACTGATACCGCCAGTTCAACGAAGCGTACAGCTTATTCCAACTGTACGTCAAACGATAATTGGCAATTATATCCGGAAAACCCGCAATGGAATTTCCGCTTAAATCGGTTGCGTTGCCCGACCAGTCAAATTCTCTGTAAGACAATAGTTTGTTTTTGCCGTTCATAAAATTCATTGAAAGCTGCCATTTGGGAGTTAACTGCAAGCGCGTGCTCAACTCAATTCCCTGGTGCAGGGTGCGTTCGGCATTGCCGGTAATGGGCTGACCGAAACGGTCTAATTGTCCGCTTTTTACGATTTCGTTCTTAAAATTCATGTAGTAGTAATTAAGATTTAAATTCAGATTGTCGTCGTAATAACCCAGCCCTATCTCGAAATCGGTCAGAGATTCGGGTTTGACCAGCGGTTTGTTAAAATTGTAGCTGCCGTCAGGGTTCAGGGCGAATTGCGGCTTTTTGTAACCCCAATCTTCGGGATAACTGGCTTCCGCGGCGTCGTAAAGGTTTTTGAGCCTCGGTTCGCGTTGAGTGAAAGAAAGGTTGGAATACAAATTCAATTTCGGATTCATGTTGTAATTTAAACCGATTCTTGGATTTACAAAACGATAAGGCACGCTGAAATCTGTGCCGATAAACTTTTCGTCGTACAGCCGGTATTTTTTGTAGGTAAATTGAATATCGGACATCAGGGTTAGTTTGGGGCGAATTTGCGAAGTTTGATGAATGTAGAACGAGGCGATATCTTTGCTTCCCTTGTACTGGTAATAGCGCCGCGCATTGTTTCCGACTACATCCGCTGGCAATCCCGTCCCCTTTTGCAGGCGACCCCAGTGAAAAGAGCGGTGAGCGCGTAATTCCGCCCCCAAAACGAGTTCTCCCCAAAGCGCTTTGTAAACGATTTGCGGAAACCAGCCCACCTGATCGTTATCAACATAAGCGCGAATGAGAGCATTTGACGGAATGCCCTGCACATTATAACCGAATTCGGGCGTTAAGCGGAAGTACTCTGGAGTTCCCCAGCTTCCGTCGTAATCAAAAAAGCCGTAGCCCTTGATGTAAAAAAGGGTGTTGTTGATTGTTGTCCGGTTATTCAGCCGGTATTCGTGAAGAATCTCAAAATGAGGTTGATTGAAGTTTTCGATTTCATCGGTGCGCCGTTCGGAATAATAGACGGTTTTACCGTCGCCGGCATAGTCCCACCAGTTGAAATTTTTCTTGCGCAATTTGGAGTTATCGTTGTACGAACGCGGGATGCCGGTATAGGTTAAGCCGTCTTCGATGGGTCCGCCGTAAAATTGAACGCGCAAAGAGCTGTTTGGCGTGTAGTAAGCCGCGCCCAAAAAGAAGCTTTTAAAATCAATCCATGCTCGATCGCGGTAACCGGAAGTCTGTATTCGTGAAGCCCGGGCGTAGAGCACAATTTTATTCCACAGTAAGCCGGAGTTGTAAGAAAGCGAGTACCGTTTTGTGTTAAAAGAACCTATCCCAAACGAGGCTTTAATTTCACGATTCAGCGAAAAATAGTTGGTGAGAATATTAATGGAACCGCCGATAGCAGCGGGACCGTAAAAAGCGCTGCCCGCGCCGCGCTGCACCTGAATGTTTTCCACATTACTCAGAAAGTCCGGAAAATCGACCCAGTAAACATTGTGATCTTCGGGATCGTTTTGCGGCACGCCGTTAATCATCACCGAAATACGCCTTTGATCAAACCCGCGGATGCTAAGGTAACTGTAGCCCAGCCCGGTGCCGCTTTCGGAAAAGAAGGTGGTGGAAGGCAGTTCCGAAAGCAATTCGGGAATATCCTGAATGGTTCTGCGCGCGCTGATTTCTTCGCGTTTTAAATTGCTGAAAGTAATGGGCGTTACGCGTTCAAGCGCCCGGGTGGCGACAATATTGATCCTCGGACCGGATAAGACGTCCTGAGTTAAGCCAATGGTAAGAGTCGTGTCTTTGTTCAGATTGTTGAGATTTATCGTTTTGGCGCTGTAACCCATGTAAGTGATTACTATGCGGTAACTGCCGTCCGGCAGTGCCGGCAGTTTGAAATAACCGTCAATATCCGTTGTCGCGCCGATGGATGTGGAAGAAACAAAAACATTGGCTCCGGTCAGTGGCTCCTGGGTGCCGGCGTCGAAAACGCGTCCTGTAATTGTGTGTAATTTATTGGCGCCAATGGCAGTTCCCAGACTAAAAAAAATTGTTAGAAGAAGAATAACAAACTTGTTGTTACGCATCGTACACCTCCGATATGGTTAATAATTAAAAATAAAAAAAGCCATTTCCCAGACAGGAAATGGCTTTTAATAAATAAGATTATCATCACCGTTTCCTGCGCTGGTATTATCCAGATCAGGTTCAAGGGGTATGTTCTCAGCCCCAGATAGCTAGGAGCACCCCCACGGACTTATGTTATTTTCAAGTTTTTAGTTTACAGTCTAATCTTTCATTTTTTGGATTTAACGGTTTTCGCTTGTTTTTTTGTCTCTTCCTGAATTTGCTTTATCTCTTCCAGACGAGACTCAATTTCATTTTCGATCTGCTTAATCTCTTCTTTTACCTTCTGCTGAGGTTCGGGCGACTCTTCTCCCTCCGCTTTCTTACTAAGATGCAGATCCAGCTCGTTTTGGGTCAATTGAATTTCGTTAATAATATTTTTGAGATCGTCAATAATCACCTGAAGGGTTTCGTGTTTTTTTAATCCCTTAAAATCGTTGGAAACAAGAAAAGGAAAAACGGTTTTGCCTAATAACTCCAATTTTTTACGTTTGTTTATTTTTAATTGATGCAGTTCAAATTTTAATCGGGCTGCTTTTCCGTAATCCTGTGCGATATCTTTTAAATTTTGAGCGTTTGTCTTTGCCGTGTCAAGGCTGTCTTCGAGCGCTTTGCGAATTTTAGTCAACAAATCTGCCATAAGTTCCTCATCCGTTTTACTGTTTATAACAAGACAAAAATGATAAATTTTAGCGGAAAAATCAAATCTTTTGAATCGAGCGGTTTTTATTAATATCTTTTGCCTGCCAGTTATTTAAAAGGAGCCGCAAAATGGCTAATCGTAGAACCGTTTTGATAGTTGATGACGAAGAATCTATTTTGCTGTCGTTACAACGCATATTTGAATTATCCGGAGATTTTGAAGTGCTTACGGCGCTGAATGTGGACGAAGCGTGGCAAGCCATTAATAAAATACTGCCGGATTTGATACTATCCGATATTGCCATGCCCGATACCGACGGCATCGAATTCTGCAAAATGATTCGCAATCACGAATTAACACGGAATTTGCCGTTCATCTTTTTAACCGCAAAAAGCGAACGGCTGATCGAAGGCATTAAAGCAGGCGGCGATGATTTTATTCTGAAACCTTTTAATTTTGATGAAGTAATGGCTAAAATAGAAGCGATTTTCCGCAGAATAAAAAACACGCGCGAATTAGCCAGTCAGTTAAAAGGCAGCCTTATCGATTATTCCGTTGATGACATTCTGCAAATGTGCAACGATAAAAGCATCAGCGGTACGGTATTGCTTTATAACAGGGGCGAAACGGGTAAAATTATTATTGAAAAAGGAGACATTAAAGAAATTCATTACGGCGATCTGTCTCCCACAAAGGCGCTGGACACCCTGCGTTTATGGAACAGCGGTCTGTTTGTGATCAGACCGGTCGATATCGGGCTTAAACCTGAATTGATCAAAAAGAAATCTCAAAGCCTGCCCAGACCCGAATTAAACGAAGCGATCCCGATTACGGAGCAAACCTGGTGGGTGGGTTACCAAGATATGGAAAGACGAATTCAGATCAATTCGTATTTAAGAATTTTTGAGCATTCGGATCGGCGGATTAATCTTTTGGTGGAAACGGGCGCTCCCGAATATCATAAGCATTACAAAGACAAAATTTCCTCCATTATCGGCAATATTGCCAATTTGCAGATCGCATCCGTCATGCACACGGAAACGGAATATTCTTTAAACTGGCAAAATCTGCAAAAAGAAAATCCGAAAATAGTGTTTGTTACCAGTAAGGAAAATTTAAAGCGTTTAAAGCCTTTCGAAATCAACACTCGGCATGTAAAATTGATCGACACGCTTAAAAATCAGCAGCTAAAACTGATCACCGAACATCGGTTAAAATTCATTCCCGTGCCCTTTTGTCCCGAGCGGGGCTCCTTTTTGCTATACGATCC